>JABACC010000011.1 GCA_014237915.1 Candidatus Paceibacter sp. | reverse complement strand
TCTTTTATTTTTACAACAATTTGCAAAAAAAAAAAAACAATATAAGATTTAAATTGTGCAATTTCGCACAATCGTTCTTTATAAAGGGAAACAAACTAATGTCTTGGTTTAAAAAAGGCTCTTCAAGTAAAAGTAAAAAAACTCCTGTAGCGGGAACAAGCAAAAGTAGACATAGAACCGTCTATGGTTCATCATCGTCGAAAGGAAAACCCTCAAAATCTATGAAAAATGTTGGTCGAAAAAATAGAAAATAAATTCTATCTCTCCCTAACAACCGCCGTATAAAAAACGGCGGTTTTTTTCATGGTATAATTTTTTCATGGTAGATGAATTTTATTTAGAGAACGGCCTGAGGATTATTGTTTTAAATAATGTAAAAACTAAATATTTGCTCTCTGGATTCGTTGTGCATTCAGGAAGCAGAGAGGATTCGGTTAGCAAACAAGGACTTGCTCATCTTGCCGAACATATTTTTTTCGAATTAATTTCCAGCTCTAACGATAATAAAAAATTTTTAGAAAAAAAAATTAAAAACTTAGATTTTTACACAAACGGAGACAATACCGTCTTCTCTTTTAAACATGAAAAAAAATATTTAGAGGATGTTATTAATTTTTATTTAAAAAGTTTGAAAATAGATAAAGCTTTGATTTCTAAAGAGAGACTTCAAGGGGAAAAAATAGACATTTTTAATGAAATAAATTTTTATAATTCAAACAAGGAAATATCCGATAACATATCAGATATTTTAGTAAATTCATTTTATAATAAAACAACAATCTCAAATAACATATTAGGGAAAAAAGAAACATTGAAAAATATATCTATTAATGATTTAGAAAATTTATATAGAAAAAAGTATATTTTTAAGAACACATCATTTTTTTTAATAGGTGATTTCAAAAAAAGAGACATCGTAAAAACTTTTACCAAAAATAATCTTAATATAATCAAAAAAGATAAAAAAAATAGAAAGTTAATTAAAAAAAAGAATTCTTCTGTAGATTTTAAACCAAAAGTTATTAACGAGGAAAAAGGGAAGGATTTTTCTAATATTTTAATACATTTTAATATAGAAAGAGGTAAGGCAGATTTAAAAAAAATACTTGTTTTGGACATGATAAATTTTTACTTATCTGGAAGAGAAAATAATCTTCTTTATGAAAAATTAAAAAAAGATAAAAAATTGGTTTATCATATAGACTCTGAAGTCACCAAAAATTATGATTATATAGAAATTAATATTCAGTATTCAACTCAAAGAGAAAAAGTTAAAAAGAGCTTAAATGAAATTGAAGAAGTTTTAATATTTTTAGAAAAAAAGTTTTCAGAAAAGGGTTTTTGTGAGTCTTTAAAAAAAGAGATTAAAAAAATCGTTTTGTCTAAAGAAGATAATGTTTTTGAAGTTTTTGAAAGATATGAAGATTCAATTTTAAACCACTACCCATTACCCAACAAGAAAGAGTATCTTAAAGAACTTAGAGGCTTAAAAAATACTGATATAATAAAATTTATTAAAAAAAATATAAATTTTAAAAAAGCAGGAATAGTAATTTTATAATTAAAAAATAAAATAGGCGGCTAAAAATTTTCCTTGGAAAATTTTTAGCCGCCTCTTTTATTTTTACAACAATTTGCAAAAAAAAAAAAACAATATAAGATTTAAATTGTGCAATTTCGCACAATCGTTCTTTCAAAAAGAGGTAATAATTATGAAATCGTCTGTATTAAAATTTGATCAACCTGATTTCTCAATTCAGTCAACTGTTGAAAAAATTCTTGATTGGAATTTTAGTGAAATAAAATCATACATGTTAGATAAGTATGTATACAATAATCAGGAGACAATTAGCGCTATGCATTTGGAGTATGCTCGGTATTTAGCTATCTGCATTAATTACAAAGAATCTTTTCCTATAGCTCAAAAAATTGATCCGTTTTGGCATACTCATATACTTCACACTAAAGACTACTCAATTTTTTGTGATCATGTTGCAGGGAGGTTTTTACATCACTTACCCGCTTTAGGGAATAATCTTCAATCTCTTGAGATTCCTTTTAAAAAAATATGGAATTTATATAGTGATAACTTTGGTGATCCAGATCCTGTAATATGGAATTATCAGTGTTGTAAGGAATGCACCTGTCATGCGGGTGGATGCGCATCATGCACCTCTTAGTATAATCAAAAACAATAGAAATTTTATATTTCTATTGTTTTTTTATTATTAAGTTAAAAAAGTGCCAATGTTTTTTCTTTTTCAGAGCAGTCATTTCATCTTTTTCTATCTCTTTTAACAAGATAAGATTTTCTGATTTTAGCATTTCCAAAATTTCTTCTTTTGAGAAAAAATTCATTTTTTCGTTTGGAGCCCAACCATCTTTTTGACCAAATATTTGTCCAACAAAAATTCCATCTTTTTTTAATGATTTTAGTATTTTTTTAAACAATTTTGTAAATTTTTTTTGAGAAATAAATTGTAGAGAAAATTGTGCGTTTATTAAATCGTATTGATTTTTTTTATATTCAAAATCTTCTATTTTGTTTTTTATAAAAAATATATTTTTAGAGTATTTTTCTGATAATTTTTGATTTTCAACATCCAAAGCAGTAACTTTTTTAAATTTATTATCAATTAAAAAAATAGAGTCTCTTAAGTTTCCACAACCTAAATCTAGCGCATGATCTTTTTCTGATATAAATTTTAAGATTTTTTTTAAATAAGGAGTTGGATTTTTTGATTGTTTGTTATTAAATTCTTTAAAATTTTTTTTTTTCATTTATTTTATTTTAGCATTTTCTGGCAACGGAAAAAGTTTTCCACAAAAAAATTTGCAAAAAATAATTATGGATTAAAATTAATTGAAAGGAGAAAATAAATGAAAAAACCAATTTTTAAAAACAAAAAACTTCTTAGAACCCTAACTACAAATAAAGAGCGGAGATAGTTAATCATATATTAAATATGTTGAAAAAACCGACGGCATCACCAGACAAGAAAGATGGGGAGGAAAATAAGAATGTAAAATAATCATCAGCCCAGAGAGGAGAGATTATATAAATAATATATGTCTCCCTCTACCCCCAAAGAAGGGAGGTTTTTTATTTACAATAAGATTAAAAAATAAAAGAGGCGGCTAAAAATTTTCCAAGGAAAATTTTTAGCCGCCTGTTTTATTTTTGGTATAATATATTTTAAGAAATTAAAAATGGAAGAAAAAAATTTTAAAAAATCACAAACTTCGCTTGATGAAGAACAAATCCTTTCTTTTTGGCAAAAAGAAAATATTTTTCAATTATCTTTAAATAAAAATAAAAAAGATTATATTTTTTACGATGGACCACCTTTTGCAACAGGCCTTCCTCACCACGGCCATATTTTAGCCGGAACAATAAAAGACGTCATTCCAAGATATAAAACAATGAAAGGTTTTCATGTGCCAAGAGTTTGGGGGTGGGATTGCCACGGGCTGCCAATTGAAGAAAAAGTTGAAAAAAACCTTGGAATTTCAGGAAGAGAAGCAATTGAAAAATATGGGATAGGAAATTTTAACGAAAAAGCTCGCGAGCAAATTTTTACTTACAGAGATTCTTGGAAAAAAATAATTCCCAGAACTGGAAGATTTGTTGATATGGACAAAGATTACAAAACAATGGATCCTTCTTTTATGCTTTCTGTTTGGAATATTTTTAAGAAAATTCACAAAAAAGGCCTTGTTTATGAAGGTTTTAAACCGATGCATATTTGCCCAAGATGCGAAACAACACTTTCAAACAACGAAGTTTCTGAAGGATACAAAGATTTAAAAGATCTTTCTGCTGTTGTTAAATTTAAATTAACAGACGAAAAAAATACATTTTTTCTAGCTTGGACAACAACTCCGTGGACGCTACCAGCAAACACAGCTCTTGCTGTGGGAGAAAATTTAGAATATCAAAAAATTTCTTTAAAAGATGAAGACGGAGAAAATTTTTACATTTTAGCAAAACAGAGGGTGGAAGAAATTTTTAAAAATAGAAAAGAAATTTCAGTGATTGAAAATTTTAAAGGAAGTGATCTTGTGGGAAAAAATTATGAGCCAGTTTTTCCATATTATTTTCAAAATAAAGATTTAGAAAACAGAGAAAATGGTTGGAAGGTTTACGGAGCTTCTTTTGTGAGCTCAGATTCTGGAACAGGAATTGTGCATATTGCGCCAGCTTTTGGAGCGGACGATTTAAATTTATCTTTAGAGAAAAAAATTCCTTTTATTCAACACATTTCAATGTCTGGAAAATTTAAAAAAGAAGTTACTGACTTTCCAGAAATAAATGGAATGATAAAAACAAAAGACGACAACATTTCAACAGATATTGAAATAATAAAATATTTAGCAAAAAATAATTTTTTATTTTCTAAAGAAAAAATCGAACATTCCTACCCAACTTGCTGGAGGTGTGAAACGCCACTTTTAAATTTCGCCACCTCTTCTTGGTTTATTTCTACTCAAGAAGTTAGAAAAAAAATGGTCGAGTTAAACAAAAAAATAAATTGGGTGCCAAAAAATTTAGGAGAAAAAAGATTTCATAACTGGATTAAAGAAGGGCCGGATTGGGCTTTTTCTAGAACAAGGTATTGGGGAACTCCAGTGCCAATTTGGAAATCAGAAAAAGGAGATGTGGACGTTTTGGGAAGCATAAAAGATATAAAAGAAAAAACTCGTTCAAAAAACAATTTTATCATTATCCGTCATGGAGAATCTCTTTCAAATATTAAAAAAGTTGTCTCTTCAACAGCGGGAGATTTAAACGATGATTTAACAGAAAAAGGAGAAAAACAAGCAAGAGAAGCGGGGAATAAAGTTAAAAAAATTTTAAATACAGAAGTAAAAAATAATAATGGAGAAAAAATTGATTTAATTATTTCTTCACCATTCGTGAGAACAAGAAAAACAGCAGAAAATTTAGCAAAATCTTTTTCTATAAAACCTGAAGAAATTATTTTTGAGGAGAAATTAAAAGAGCGAGAATTTGGAGTTTTTGACGGAAAAGATTTGCAAAATTATTGGGATCATATTGGAAATTCTTGGACTGAGGAAAGTCTTTTGGAAAAAATTCCGGGAGGGGAATCAACAGTAGATGTAAAAAAAAGAATGATGGAAGCACTTTACGAAATAGATGAAAAATATAGTGGAAAAAATATTTTGATAGTTACTCATTTTTCTGTTGTTTGGAATGCTATTTTTGGAGCAGATGGACTTTCTGTAAAACAATCATATGAAAAAAGAAAAAATTGGGGAGTTCCAAAAAATGCCTTTCCATTTTTTTTAGATTTTGCAAAAATTCCACATGACGAAAATTTTGAGCTTGATCTGCACAGGCCTTATGTAGACAAAATTTCTTGGAAAAATGAAAATGGAGAACAGATGAGATTTTGTGAACTCATTTTTGATTGTTGGTTTGAATCTGGGTCAATGCCTTACGGCTCTGCAGGCTATCCTTTTTCAGAAAACAATTTTTCTCCAGAAAAAAATGTTGGGTTTCCAGCCGAATTTATAGCAGAAGGAGCAGACCAAACAAGAGGCTGGTTTAACTCTCTTTTAACAATAAGCTCGCTTGTTTATGGAAAAACAGCTTTTAAAAATGTTGTTGTTAACGGAATGATTATGGCAGAAGACGGAAAAAAAATGTCAAAATCAAAAGAGAACTTTACTCCGCCAGAAGAAATTATTGATAAATACGGAGCTGACGCGATGAGGCTTTACATGCTTTCCTTACCGCTTGTTAAAGGAGAAAATGTTTCTTTTCTCGACTCTGGAGTCGATGAGATTTTGAAAAAAAATATTTTAAGATTAAAAAATGTTTTAACTATTTACGAGCTTTATAAAGAAATTTCATACAAAAACGTAGATCCTAGAAAATCAAAAAACATTTTAGATATTTGGATTATTGAAAGATTTTATAGAATTTTAGAGGAAGTAGAAGAAGGTTTGGAAAATTTTGAGCTAGACCGAGCGGTCAGGCCACTTTTTGCTTTTATTGATGATTTTTCAACTTGGTATATTAGAAGATCCAGAGATAGATTTAAAAATGATGAAAATTCTGAAGACAAAGCTTTTGCTCTTGAAACTACAAAATTTATTTTGAAAAATTTTTCAAAAACAATTGCACCTTTTGCACCTTTTGTTTCTGACTTTATTTGGCAAAAAATAAAAAATAAAAATGATGAAAAATCAGTTCATCTTGAAGATTGGCCAAAAAATAAAAATTCATCTTTTCAGAAAGTTTTTAGGTCGGTTTATGGAAGCTCTGGCGGCGTTGTTCTCTCAGAAATGGACGGCCTTCGAGCGATTGTTTCAAAAGCTTTAGAGGTTCGCTCTGAAAACAAAGCAAAAGTTAGGCAGCCGCTAGCTTCAATTTCTATTTCAGGAAAAGGAGTGAATTTTTTAAAAAAGCATAATTTTTTCCAAATTTTGGAAGAAGAATTAAATGTAAAAAAAGTTTTAGTTCAGGAAATAAAAAACCAAGAAATAAAAATAGATTTTGATTTTAATTTAACAGATGATTTAAAAAAAGAAGGCGAGTTTAGAGATTTTTTAAGATTAGTGCAAGCAGAAAGAAAAAATTTAGGACTTTTTCCAGATGAAGATATTAAAATATTTATTTCAAAAGAGAAAAAAGATTTTTTAGAAAATTTTGAAGATGAATTTAAAAAAACAGCAGGAGTTGAAATTTTAGAATATAAAGAAAATTTTCCAGAAGATTTTGAGATAGAGAAAATTTAAAAAAACAAGAAAAAATTTTTAAAATAGAAAGGCGCAAAAAGCTTCACTTTTTGCGCCTTTGGATTTTTCACCATCCTATTGTTCCAACCATATAAACCCCAACAAAACAATATTGAGTCAAACCAACTTTTTCACACAATATATCTTTCAGGTTATTTTTTTATAGCTTTTTTTGTTAAAGTGGTCTGAGCACCTAATACCGAATCTACATAATTTGACCTCCTCACTTTGAGCAGAAGTAAGCAAAAGATCTGCTGTCTTCATCGAAGAAAGATCCAAATTTTCAGCAAAACTCGGCGCTGAAAATCCAAAAACTAGAATTGTAGTTAAGGCCGTTGATTTAAAAATGTTTAACATCTCCCTCTCCCTGTTATGTTTCAACTAACTTTACTATACCACCTTTTTTGTTTTATTCAAAATTTTTTAAATCATCCAATGTAGGCTCTGAAATATTTGGGTTTAAAAGATGAACTGCCAATTTCAATTCTTTTAATTTTTCTTTTGAAATTTCCTCTTCTCCATCTGCTAAGTCTTCCTCTTTTTTTTCAAGGCCGAGGTTTTTTTGTAATCTTTCAAGTAAATTTCTAAATTCATATTTTCTAAAAACTTCTCCAATTTTTGAAAGATCCAAAGATTCATTAAAATTTTGCTCTGGCAGGGAAAAATTTGTTTCCACATCTTTTTTTATTGTGGCTAATTCTTTCGAAAAAAGAGCTTCTTCTTCGCCTTCCTTTAAAAGATTAATCATTCTTGGTTTAAATCCTTTTTCTTCAAAATCTTTTTCAGATTTTTTTAATTTTTTATAAATATTTTCAATATTTCCAAAATTTAAAATAAGTTTTGTGGCTGTTTTTTCCCCAATTCCAGAAATTCCAATAATATTGTCGGAAGGGTCTCCTGAAAGACCTTTAAAATCAATAATATTTTCTGGCCCAAAACCAAATCTTTCAAAAACTTTTTCTTCGTCATAAATAATTGTGTCGTTAATTCCTTTTTTTAAAGTGAAAACAACAACTTGGTTTTTATCAACAAGTTGCAATGTGTCCATATCTCCAGAAGCAATAATTATTTTATTTTTTTTATCTTTTTTTAAAATTTCTGAAAAAGTTCCCAAAAGATCGTCGGCTTCAAAACCTTCTGCTTCATAAACTGGAATTGAAAAAGCTTTAAAAATTTCGCGAGAAGATTTTATTTGAGAAATTAATTCTTCATCAGTTTTGGCGCGTCCGCCTTTGTATCCTTCGTATGCTAAGTGGCGAAAAGTTGGCTTAGGAAGATCGTAACAGGCGATTAAATAATCTGGTTTTAAATCTGAAATTATTTTTATCAACATTGAAGAAAGACCAAAAAGTCCGCCTGTAGGAATTCCGGATTTTGTCGAAAAATCGGGAAGCCCGTGATAAGCTCGGTGAATGATAGCGTGTGAGTCGAGTAAAATAATTTTTTTCATATTTTTATTATAGCAAAAAATTTGTTTTAATTTTGGTTTTGACAGAGCGAAAGGGTGAAAAATTGCGAAGCAATTTTTCACCCTTTCTTTAATTTAAAAAATTTTTAAATATTAAATTTTTTATTTTTTACTTAAAATTTTCAGAGCCTCTTTTATTTTCTCGTCTATTTTTTCACTTTTTACATCCTCCAAAGCTTCTCTTATTTTTGATCTTTCAAACCCAAGCTCTCCAAGTGTTTCATAAACTTCAATATCAATATTTCCAGAATCTTTAATGTTTAGTTTTTCAATTTTATTTCTAAGTTCTAAAATAATTTTGTCTGCATTTTTTTTCCCAATCCCAGAAACTTTTGTGAGCTCGTCTGAATTTCCGGTAACCACCGCTCTTTTTAAACTTTCTGGAGTTGTAATATCTAAAATTCCTCGAGCAGCTTTTGGTCCCACTCCAGAAATTCCCAAAAGAAGTTCAAAAACCAATAATTCTTGAATTGTTGAAAAACCATAAATTTGCCAAGAATTTTCACGAATTGCTAAGTGAGTATAAAAACTTTTTTCTGCCCCCAAAGAGAAAGTTAAAATTTCAGGGCCCAAAAAAATTTCATAACCAATTCCAGCAACATCTAAAATAATATATTTTTTTTCAATTTCATCTATTTTTCCTTTTATTTTTTTAATCATTTTTTATAATTTTAATTAAGATTTTTCTTGCAATTTTACTCTAATTGATATAATATACCAAAATATTATGGCAATTACAAAATCAGCTAAAAAAAGAATAAGAAGTTCTGAAAGGAAAAAAGTTTTTAATTTAAGAAAAATTCGTGAAATGAGAAAAAATGTAAAAGATTTAAATACTTTAGTTCAAGAAAAGAAAAAACCGGAAGCGGAAAAACTTATGTCAAAAGTTTACAAAGCAATTGATAAAGCTGCAAAAAAAGGAGTTATTAAAAAAAATACAGCTTCAAGAAAAAAATCAAGACTTTCAACATCAGTTAACAAAATCTAAAAAATTTCCCGAAGGGAAATTTTTTATTTTTTGTTATAATTTTTATTCAAAAACTCTTTGTAGTTCAACGGATAGAACATGGCTTTGCGGAAGCTAAAATGTAGGTTCGATTCCTGCCAAAGAGACAAAAAATAAAAAACCAAATTAATATTTTGTTTTTATATTTTTTCGAATTTGGCAGGAATCGAAAAAAGTGAAATATATTTTTCGAACAAAGTGAGAAAAATTTGAACGGCGGGGCAGCGGCCACTTAAAATTTTGACTGAAAGGAATTTTTTTTTGGGTGGATTTTGCTTCGCAAAATCCACCCGCCCAAAACCCAAAAAATTTATTTTTTTAAAATTTTTCAAAATGCTATAATTTTTCCATTAATAATTAAATTTATATTTATGAAAAACAATATTTTGTTACCAATAGCTATTGTCATCGCTGGAGTTATTATTGCTCTTGCTGTCATTTTTTCAAATCCGGGAAGTTCTGATCAAGCAAATTCAAGTAGCCACAACAGAGCAGAAGAAAACCAAAGCAGTAGAGGACTAAACTCTTTCCAAGAAGAATACGAGCCAGAAATTTTACCACCAAAAAGAGTTTCAAAAGACGATCATATTATCGGAAGTTTAGATGCTGAAATTTTTATAGTTGAATATTCTGATTTAGAATGTCCTTTTTGTAAAAGATATCACGACACCGCACTTACCCTGTTAAAAGAAGATTACCAAAACGATGAAAGGGTAGCTTTTGTTTTCAGACACTTTCCATTAGCCGTTCCTTATATTTCAAGAGAGCTTCACGCTTCAGCCGACGAGCAAGCAGTTGCAGCTGAATGTATTGCAAAATACGGAGGTGAGGAAAAGTTTTTTGAATTTGTTGACCATACTTTTGCAACCACATCTTCCGACGGAAGATACGACCTTTCAAAACTTCCAGACATTGCTGAAGATTTAGGAGTAGATAGAGAAAAATTCACAACTTGTTACCAAAACGAGGAAACAAGACCAATTATTGACGAAGCTTTCGCTGAAGGAGCAGGAGCGGGTGTAAACGGAACACCAACTGTTTTTGCACAAACAGCAGACGGGGAATCAATAAAAGCAATTGCAGATTACAATATTTTGAAAAATGCTATTGATCAATTTTTAGAAAGTTAATTTTTTAAAATTAAGGAAATTTAAAAAAAATAAAGAGTGCGGGCCTTCGGCCCGCACTCTTTATTTTAAAATTTATTTTTAAAATAAAAACAAAAAGGATTTTGCCTTCGGCAAAATCCTTTTTCTTTAAAATCTAAATTTTATTTCTATTTTTTTTGAGAAATTATTTCTATATTACCTTTTTTAGGGTTAAAGGAAACAACGTCTCCATTTTTAAATTTTCTTATTTTCCTCCCAACTCCAATAATGCAAGGAATTTCTTTTTCTCTTGCGGTTATGGATGCATGCGATAAAAAACCTCCTTCTTCAGTTATTATTCCTTTTGATTTATTCATACATTCATAAAAATTTGGACTTGTCATTGTTGTTACCAATATATTTCCTTTTTTAAAATTAACCATATCTTTTTTGTTATAAACAAATTGAATAACTCCCTTTATTTTTTTCGGAAATACAAAGTGACTAAAAAGTATATTATTTTTTTGTAAAAAAAATGTTTCTTTGTAAAAAAATAAATTATTTTCTTTCATGTATTTTTCAAATAAAACTTTGTTAAAAAATTTTCTTTTATAATAAACATAAAAAAGATTCATATTTTCCTTGGTCAAAAATTTTTTTTCATAAGCTAAATCTATAAGCTTGTCAGGAACAGAAGAATATTCTTCTGTTTTTTTTCTTTTTTCTGCAAAAATTTTTGAAAATTCTTTATCTTTTGTAGAATAGCAAAATGTTAAAAAAAGATCAGAATAAAGTAAAAAATTTAACAATGTTTCAAAAAAATTTTTTTTATTAAAATAATTATTTTCTAAATTTATTTCTAGTTCTTTGATTTTGTCGATACTTATATCAAAATTTTTTAATATTTTTTTTAAAAATATTTTTTTTTCAGCCAAAACAGCTCTTTGGTTGCAAACATCCAACATATCCATTTGCCTTATATAAAAATCAAAATATCCTGTTTTTTTATCTTTCATACAGAAAGTTTCTAAAGCCAAGTTATTTTCTTTTAAAAAAGTATTTTTCAAGTGCAAGCTCTCATTTAAGAGAATTTTTAAGAAAGAATTTTTTCTACTATGGCTTAAAAATAAATAGTTTGGAATTTCTAATTTTTTGGTTATATCTCTAGATTGCAAAATATATAGTTTACCTTTTTCATCAAAAGAAAATTCTATATCTTGCTTAAATTTAAATAATTTTTCTAAAAACAAACATTCTTTTTTTAGATTCATTTGCTGTTTTAATGTTAACAGTTTCGAAAAACAATCAGGTAAGTCAATATCTTTTCTTAAATATATTTTTTCTTTAATATCTCCCAAAACAACTTTGTCACAAAAGCCCTCATTTAATTCAGCATACATTCTGGGTTTTTTATCTATTTTTATGTCAGTGAAACAAACTCCAGAAATTTTTGCGTTAACCATCTCTTGAACAATGACAGTGTTAGTTTTTTTCAAGCATAAATCTATTTTTTTAAAAATGGCATCTTTTGAAACAGATATAAAAGAATCACTTAGTCCAGCTGCAGCACTCTTCCTAGCATCCTCTTTTTTAGTTGAGGATCTTACAGCATATTTTGCATTAATATTTATTTTTTCTGTCCATTTTTTTATTTTTCTAATATCTTTATTATTCAGTTTTTTTTCTTCTTCATAAATTATTATACCTTTTGGGGTTAATCTTTTTGGAATCATAGAAAAATTATAAGCTTTATTTCCCACTATTTTTTTGTATTTATTTAATTGTGAATATTTTAATATCATATTAATATTTTTCCCATAGGAGATTGAAAAGAGTCTTTTGAAGATCCACAATACTTTTATTTTCAATAACAATTGTCATATGAGGGTCAATAATTTGTTGAATAATTATTCGTTTATTAGTAATAAGTACATTTGTATCAATTGAAACATTATGTGGCAGTATCTTCACCTCCTCACTATAATTATCTTGGTATTTTTGGTATTCTCGTGCAAGATCAGATTCAGTTAATAGTAGTTTTGCATTTAATTTTTTGCGAATACGTTTTTTAATAAAATCTTTAAAGAATTTTTCGTTTCCAGATGCATATATTTCAGGATCACCAATTACAAAATAATCATCCGTATTTTTTAGTTCACTCAATACTTGTCTCCAAACATTTCTTACTCCCTCTGGAGTATCGTAATATTTAATAATCGCATCAGATCCTTCCAAGTTATATAAAGATTTAAGCTCTGGTAAAAGATTATGAAATTCTTTGTTTCGTTCCTCTAGGATTGTTTCAAGCCTTAGAGGATCTTCAGGTATAAAAATATTCTTAAAACCTTCTATGTCTTTACGGACAAGTCCTTTTTGTTGTAGCGATTCAATAACTGCATACACAGTAGTTCTTTTTACTTCAGAGTTTTTTGCAATATCAACAACCTTGGCTGGACCAAGAGACAAGGAGGAGAGATAGACTGCTGATTCGTTCTCCGAGAGTCCTATTTTTTCTAATATTTTAAGTAAATTTTCTTTATTTTTTGAATAAGTCATATGATTTGACAAATAATGTATATATAAATATATACTTTTTTAGTTAAAATAGCAAATATATTTGACAAATATGACAAAAATTATAAAAAGGTATATCATATAACCATTATTAGTTAAATATATAAATATTTATGAATATAAAAACAATACGAACCAGAAGTTATGCAACAGGCTCATTCTTTGCAGGACAGGGAAAAGGTAAGGCAACAGCTTCATTATTGGTTAAGAATGTTTTAGCTGGACAAGGCAAGGAAGAGGCTACTGTGAAAACCCCAAAGAAAATCAACCTTGGTGTATTTGCAGGACAAGGATCTTCATTAGCAACTTTTGCGCTATAATATCAATAAAATAAAATAATTATGAATAAGCACGTTTACACCTTTCTCCCAGGTATTGGTATATATGACATAAAGTCATCAAAAATATACTCAACCTATTCATTAGAGAAAACAAAACGTGTTTTTTCTATGTTTTCAAAAAAATTGGTAGGTGATTTTTTAGAACAAGATGAAGAAATAGTAAGTGAAATGATGGATAGCCATGAAGCAGTTTCACTTTCAATTCCTCTTGACCCAAAGAGGACAGAGTTAGATTTTAAGAAGACAGAAGTAAAAGGAACTCGTATTTTTTCTAACTCAAAGAATTTAGATTGGAAAAACATAGAGTCATTTGTTTCCAGTAAGGGTTATGTTTTAAAAAAACGAGAGTACATTTCAAAAAAATTAAGTGATTTATGTCACGTATATGAAGTACTTAGTAATGAAGGAGAGGTGATCTCAGAAGGAAAGGGGTTGAATGATACGCAGGCTCAAAGATCGGCACTCGCTGAAGCCGTTGAAAGAATCGTTGCAATATCTGCTCCTGAGAAAATTATTTTAAATACTGCTAAGGATTTATTTAAAAATAAAAAATACTTTTTTGATCAAGAATTAGGACCAAGAGATACATATTCAGATGATACTGTGACTGAATGGGTTCCCTCATATGACTTATTTAGCAAAGAAGCAACATACTTTCCAGCGGATCTAGCATATTATCAATATGAGACACAGAAAATAGGCTTGAAGTTATTTGGATTTTCTCATACAACAGGGCTCGCTGCTGGAAGTTCTAAAGAAGAAGCAATAATTAGTGGTTTGTTTGAGGTATTAGAGAGAGATGCATACTGGATTACTATGCGTACCCACATGAACCATCCAGATATTAAATTTAACGAAGTTAGATATTTGGATGAAAATATTTTAAATATTAAAAATGAATTAGAAAGCAAGGGTTTTGAATTATTTGTTAAAGATATGTCTCTTGATTGGGGAATACCAATAGCACATGTTGTTTTGGTTGATAAAGAAGGACGCATACCTGCATTTACTCATGGTGTTGGCACAGGGTTTTCTTGGAATACTGCAATTGAAAGAGGAGTGGTAGAAGCTTTACAGATGTATTCAGGAATGTATAAGTTCGCTCATAAATATGATGGTTGGAAACAAATAGTAGGAATTGATAATGTGATGGGTGACCCAATACTTGCATGGTCAGATCCACTTTTTGCTCCATATATTAAACACTTAACGGATCCTTCAGACAAAGAATGGAATAAAGATTTACAAATTAGTAATTTTGATCAAGTACTCGCTGTTTTAAAAAATAAAAAATATAACCTACTAGTTACCCCTCTTGGAGAACAAGGAGGTTTAGAGGTTTTACGTATTTGGGTAGATAAGGCAGTCTGCTCAGACAAGAGGCTTGAAAGAGTGGGAAAAAGACTTAAAATGTTTAAAGATAAGGAGGGGCTCAGAGATTTTTACACTACTCCTATCCTTACCTAAAATAAATAATAAACGTTTCTTCTATGTGTCAACTTTTCTTCTATAACTGCATCTAGAATATCTCAAAAACATATGTGTGAGACACATATAATTTCTATTTTTGCGGAAGATGTAGTGGATTCGGCGCCAGTAATAAAATTTTTATCACCACTTTGTGGCTCAAAAATTTAAGTACTCGCTGCCCCGACGCTCAAATTTTTTCTCACTTTGTTTGAAAAAATATATTTCGCTTTTTTCGAATCCTGTCATCTCCTGAAAAAATTAAAAAAATCAAAATAAATTTTGATTTTCTATTTTTGCGGAGATGACAGGATTCGAACCTGCGGTGCGTTGCCGCACACATCGTTTCCAACGATGCACCTTAAACCACTCAGACACATCTCCAATATATTTCGTTTCACTCAAATTGGAGCCCTTGCGGGAAATGTGTCTTCGTGCTTCCGTTCATTTCATTCTCGAAAATTCGCATAAATTTAAAATTTTCCCACCAGAGACACATCTCCAATTCAATTTAGAAATTATAACAAAACTTTGCTACAATATATAAAACAAACATATGACAATTTTTTGGATTTTTATATTTTTAATTTCAATAGTAGCTCTTGCTAAAGGAGCTGATTATTTACTTGTTGGAGCTGAGAAAATTGGAAAATTTTTTAAACTTCAACCTTTTATAATTGGGGCGCTTATTGTGGGAATTGGAACTTCGCTCCCAGAGCTTGCTTCTTCAATTGCGGCCACACTTTCTGGAGAAAATAGCATTGTAGTTTCAAACGCTGTTGGCTCAAATATTGCCAACATTCTTTTGGTTGCAGGACTTTCGGCAATTTTTGGAAAAAAAATTTTAGAAAGAAAAAAAACTTCTTTTGTGGAAAACAGAATAATTTCCACTAAAAATCTATTAAACACAGAAGCTCCACTTTTAATTTTATCAACTCTACTTTTTATTGTAATTACCTATGACGGAATAATTTTTAAAGCAGAAGCTTTTTTTATTTTTATTGCTTTTTTTATTTATCTTTCTTATTTACTTTTTAACAAAGAAGAGGAAACATCAAAAATTTCAAAAAAAGATATTGTAAAAAAAATTTCTGCAAAAGATTTTTTATATTTAATTGGGGGAGGGTTGATACTTTCTTTGGGAGCAAATTATTTAATTGAAGCGGTTATTTCACTTTCTCAAATTTGGCAGATAAACCCAGAACTTATTTCTATTTCAGCCATCGCCATCGGAACTTCTTTGCCTGAAATTTTAGTTTCTGTTTCAGCCGTTTTTAAAGGAAAATCAGATGTAGCCTTTGGAAATATTTTTGGATCAAATGTTTTCAATATGCTAATGATTGCCGGCTCAATTGGAATTTTCACAAATCTTTCTGTTGATGAAAAAACTCTTTCTGTAGGAATTCCTTTTTTAGCTGTTTCTACTTTTATTTTTTTAGTTTCTGTTTTGTCGCAAAAAATTTATATTTGGGAAGGTTTAATGTTTATTCTTTTTTATGCTTTTTTTCTTTTCAAAATTTTTGGAATAATTTAAAAAATTATTTTTTTTCTTTTTCAAAAATATTTAAATTTCCCTCTAAAACTTCTTCAAGTTTATTTACCTCTTCTCCTGTTTTATGATTTTTAACCATTTTATAAGGATCAAAAATGTAAGATCGAATTTGTTTTCCCCAATCAATTTTTAATTTTTTATCAATTTGTAAACCTTCTTTTTTTTTCTTTTCGTCTTCGCGGTGTTTTTTGAAAAGTTTGGCCCTTAAAAGCTCTAAAGTAATTTCTCTGTTTTGCTCTTGCGAGCGCTCAGAAGAGACAGAAACAGAAATTTCAGTTTCAGGGTCAGTCAGCCTTACCGCCGTATCTCTTTTGTTTACATTTTGACCGCCGGCTCCGCCAGATTTTGAAAAAGAAATTTCAAGATTTTCTTCATTAAAATGAAAATCTGTTTTTGGAATTTTTGGCAAAACTTCCACTAAAGCAAAACTTGTTTGCCTTTTATTTTTAGCATTGAAAGGAGATTTTCTAATCATTCGGTGAACTCCGTTTTGCTTTTTTAATTTTCCGTAAGATTTTTTATTTTTAATTTCAAAATGAATATTTTTATAACCACCTTTTGAGTTTTTTGTCTCATCTAAAACATAAAGATCAAAATTATTTTTGTTGCAAAAAGCCAAATACATTTCAAATAAAATTTTTACAAAATCTTCAGAGTCTTCGCCGCCAACACCAGAAAAAATAGCCACCAAAGAGGGAAGATGATCATATTTTCCGCCACCTTTTAATTTTTTATTTAAAAATTCAATTTCTTTTAAAATCTCCTGAGCTTTTTGAGAATTTTTCCAAAAATCTGAAGAGTAGGTTTTGCTTTTTAAAATAGAGAGTTTTTCAACAATTTCTTTTTTTTCTTTTTCTTGCATTGTTTAGATTATATAAAATTTTTGGGAAAAGTTAAACCGCGCCTTTTGAGCGCGATTAAAATCATTTTATTTTTTACCAGCAAGTAAGTTCAATGACTCACTTTCAGGTTTTGTTGGAGTAGAAGCATCTCTTTGGCGGTCATCCTTATCAGCCCACTGCTCAATAATAGTAGCCCCTCTTCTCTCTCTTTCGGAGTTACGATTGCCAATAGAAGATTGGCAAGATTGTTAATTTTTAATCATGAATTTCCCTTTCTGACTAAGATTTATTATATAGATATTTTTTATTTTTACAAGCTTTTTTTGAGTGGATTTTGGCTTCGCCAAAATCCACTCAAAAAACAAAAACAAAATTTTAAAAGAAAAAAAGAAAACCGCAGAAAATTTTTCCGCGGCTTTAAATTAAAAGAGCAAGAGAGATTAAACTTTCGCACCTATATGAAAAACTTTTTCTTCTCGAGTTTTTTTCTCGTCAACTATCGCCATTATTTTTTGGTAAGCCGCGGAACAAGTTGTTCTCAAGTGTTCTAGGGTTTTGAGAGCCGAGTCTTTTGTCTTTTTAGACGATGATTTAATTTTTTCTCCAACTTTTTCTGGACCAAAAATAGAAGATAACTCGTATGGAGAAACTCCCTGCTCAAGACACTTAGCTATTAGAGCATTAATCTTTTCAGAACTTAGAGTTTTTAAAAGACAGCCATCTTTTAAAAGATCCAATTTTAAACGATCCAAGATTTTTTCCAAAACATTCTTCGTTGATTTACCCGAAATACTGATTATTTTTTTTCCAAAACATTCTTCCTCCAGTTCTTTAATCAAGATCGGAAAAATGGTGATAATTTTAATTGCAGTATCTTCCCTTTTTTCTGATTTTTCTGAGAATAAAAAACCTAAAAGTTCTTTAAGGATTTCAGGTTTTTTTAATTCAAACATTTTTTTTAGGTTTTTATTTCCTCCATTTTCAAAGAGTTTACATAAAACATTTGCCACAAAGACAGGGTTTATTTTATGAAGTTTTTCCAAAATCATTATTTGAATTCTTATATCTTGAGTAATGATTTTTTCTAAAGCGAAATTTAAACCTTTACTAAGATATTTTTTAGCAGTTACCCCTATGGTTATATAAGAATAAATAAGTTTAAAAATATTTATCATTTTGTGTTCCTTTCTATGTTTGTTTAAATTTTGTCAAAGTCTAGTTTTATTTTTATCATAAAGATAATTAATGTCAAATTTTTTTTGAGTGGATTTTGGCGAAGCCAAAATCCACTCAAAAAACAAACACAAAAGATTAAATTTTTCAAAAAATATTTTGTTAAAATAAGGCAATGAAAAAAAATCTTAAAAAGCTTGCTCAAAATTTTCCAGAATCATCCGGTGTTTATTTTTTTAAAAAAAATAAAGAATTTTTGTATATCGGAAAAGCAACTTCTTTAAAAAACAGAACACTTTCTTATTTTTCAAAAGAGTTATATCAAAAAAGAGGCCCACTTTTAGAAAAAATGATGGAAGAGGTAAACGACTTAGTTTTTGAAAAAACAGATTCTGTTTTGGAAGCTCTAATTTTAGAAGCCAATTTAATAAAAAAGCACCAGCCAAAATACAACACAAAAGAAAAATCAGATAAATCTTTTTGTTATTTAATTATTTCCGACGAAGAATATCCAAGAATTTTTATTAAAAGACATAAAGATTTAATGGAAAAAAAAATTAAAGAAAAAATAAAATATTCTTTCGGCCCCTACACTTCAAGAAAAAATTTAGAAGAAGCTCTAAAAATAATTCGAAAAATTTTTCCCTTTTTTTCTCAAAAAAAAACTATTGCTGAAAAAACTCCTTTTTACAAACAACTCGGTCTTGCTCCAAATTTAGGAATTTCAAAAAAAGAATATGGAAAAAATATTTTAAATATAAAATATTTTTTTGAAGGCAAAAAAGAAAAAATTTTAAAATCTCTAGAAAAAAAAATGAAAGAGTTTTCAAAAAAAGAAGAATTTGAAAAAGCAGCTGAGATTAGAAATAAAATAAACTCTCTAAAACATATTAAAGATAGCTCTTTAATTTTTGCAGAAGAAAAAGAAAAAAAGGGTATGGAAGATTTTCGTATTGAAGCTTATGATATTTCTCATACAGCCGGTAAAGAAATTGTGGGAGCTTTTTCCGTTGTTTTTTCAGGCGAGGCTTTAAAAAGCGAATATAGAAAATTTAAAATAAAAGAATTTCAAAATTCAAACGACACAGGAGCCTTGCGGGAAATTTTAGAGAGAAGATTTTCACATTTTGAATGGAAATTTCCAGATTTAATAGTTTCCGACGGAGGAGTGGCGCAAAAAAGGGTAGTGGAAAAATTTTTAAAAGAAAATAAATTAGAAAATATAAAAGTTGTTTCTTGTTTAAAAAACAAAAAACATAAAGTGGAAAAAATTTTAGGAGAAAGAAAAATAATTGAAAAATATAAAAAAGAAATTTTGCTTGCAAATTCAGAAGTTCATCGTTTTGCTCTTTCTTATCATAAAAAATTAAGGGGTAAGAATTTTTTAGGGAAGTAGGGTTTTTTATTTTTTTGGTGGATTTTGCCGAAGGCAAAATCCACCAAAAAATTAAACAAAGAAAACGGAAAACCTGAAGGTTTTCCGTTAAGTTTAAGAAATTAAAAAATGATTTTAAATTTCAAAATTTTTTTCGTTTTAGTATAATTATTTATTATGCCTGAATTACCAGAAGTACAAACAGTCGTTGACGGAATTAATAAAAAAGTTAAAGGAAAAAAAATTTTAGATATTTGGACAGATTATGAAAGCCCTTATTTTTGTGGAAAAGAAAATATAAAAGATCCAAAATATTTTTCTTTTTTTAAAAAAAGCTTTGCAGGAAAGAAAATTTTAAAAGCCCAAAGAAGAGCAAAAAATATTTTAATTTTTACTGATTCAGATTTTGTTGTTTTAATTCATTTGAAAATGACGGGGCATTTGCTTTACGGAAAATATTTTTGGAACAAAAAAGAAAAAATTTGGGAGCCGGATGGCGGATTTGCCGAAGGCAAATCCGCAAAAGAAAAATCCCCATTACAAAACACTTTTAACAGATTTATTCATTTAATTTTTAAACTTGATGACGAAAAATTTTTAGCACTTTCTGATATGCGAAAATTTGCAAAAATTTGTTTAATAAAAAAAGAAAATTTAGATAAATATTTAGAAAAAACGGGGCCTGAAATTTTGCCAAAAGATTTTTCAGCAAAAAATTTAAAAGAAAGACTTTTTTTGCAAAAAAATGGAAAAATAAAATCAGTTTTAATGAACCCAGAAATTGTGGCAGGAATTGGAAATATTTATTCTGATGAAATTTTATTTTCATCAAAAATTCACCCAGAAAGTATAATTTCAAAAATTCCAGAAAAAAAATTTTCTGAGATTTTGAAAAATTCTAAAAAAATCTTAGAAAAATCTTTAAAAGTTGGAGGGGATTCAATGTCAGATTTTAGAAACATCGAAGGAAAAAGAGGAGACTTTCAAAATTTTCATAAAGCTTATAAAAAAGAAGGAGAAAAATGTTCTTTAAAGAATTGTTCTGGTATAATAGAAAAAAAATTAATTGGTGGAAGAGTGGGAAGATTTTGTAAAAAACACCAAATTTTATATAAATAAAAAACAAAATGGAAGATGCAAAAGATATTTTATTAAAATTTTTAGGAGGTTTTGGAGTTTTGTTTTTACTTTGGATTTTTATGGGTGGGCCTGCAAGGTGGGAAGCAAAAATTGCTGCCGAACAAGAGTCGCAAAATAATTTAGAAATTCAGGGAGAAGAAATTCCGGTTGATAAAAATTATCTTTTTTTAAAAAGCCCGGCAACGATTGAAGATTAAATTTATTTTATATTTTTCAATATTTTACAAAAAATTAAATGGCGGATTTGGCTTCGCCAAATCCGCCATTTAAATTTTTTTTTGATATAATAAAAAAATGAACCCCAATTCAAAAATTATAAAAACAATTATTTCTTTTTTTTCGGTAGTAGCTATTTTGATTTTTGTTTTTTTCCTAACAAAAGATTTTTTAAGCTCAGATGAAAGCAATTTAGACGATATTTTTTATGAAGATAATTCATCTGGAAATTTTCTTTTATTAGAAAATGATATTGTTGATAAATTTTTAGAAGAAGAAAAAAAACTTAAAAATTTTTCAGAAGAAGAAGAAGAAAATAAAATCTCACTTCCGGGGTGTCAAATTTTAGGATACGATTTAGATCACGGAAAAACAAAACTTTTTTATTCAAAAAATTCCGTTCCGATGGGAGAAAAATGTAATTATTTTGCAAAAGAAAGAACTTGCGATAAAGGTTTTTTGTTGGGCGATGTTTCTTATCCTTATGAAAATTGTATAGAAAGTAATAGTTGTGTTAGCGAAAGCGGCAAGGTTTTTGAAAATGGAAGATCTGTAACTTTTTATTCTGAGGCAAAAGTCCCTCACGGTTTGGATTGTAAAAATTATAGCCAAGTTAGAACCTGCGCTGATGGAATTTTTTCTGGAAATTCAGAATATAATTTTTTAACCTGCCAGCTTGATGAACAATCAGGGTGTTTATTTGATGGAGAATATTTTTCAGAAGGAACTTCAAGAGGATTTTATTCAAAAGATTCTTTGCCTTACGGAGAATTTTGTTCTGATAATTTTCAACTAAAAACCTGTACGGGCGGAGTTTTTATGGGAGACGATATCTACAATAAAGGATCTTGCAAAACAGAAGGAGCTTCGGGCTGCTCTATCGATGGAGTTTTTCTAGAGCACGGCCAAAGTGCCGATTTTTACACAGATGATTTTCTTTCTTACACTGAAAATTGTCAAAATATTTCTCAAGTCAGAACTTGTTCAAACGGATTTTTGTCTGGCTCAAATTCTTATTCCCATTCTTCTTGTGAAGTAAAAAAAGCTGAAAATTGTTTTGTTAAAGGGGAAGAAATTGCGTCTGGATCTTCGAAAGTTTTTTATTCTCAAGAAAATGCAGAGGGGGGAATTTGTGTGGCCTACGCTCAAAACAGATATTGTGAAGACGGAGTTTTGTCTGGAGATAATAATTACACTCATAGCACCTGTAACTAAATTTAATAAATTTTATGAGTTTTGTAATTAAAGGCCTTGGAGGTAGAAAAAAATTAGAAGGAGTTTGGGAAGTTTCTGGAGCTAAAAATTCTGCTCTGCCAGCTCTTGCGATGTCTGTTTTGTTTTCAGATAATTTTTATTTAAAAAATATTCCAGATATTGAAGATGTTTTTAGAATGTCGGAATGTTTGGAAGATTTAGGATTTTCTTTTAAAAAAAATAAAAATAATGTTGAGATAATTCCTCAGAAAAAGATGAGTTTTGAAATTTCTAAAAAAAATTCTTATTCAATGAGATCGTCTGTTATTTTAACAGGCCCTATTTTAGCGAGGTTTGGAAAAGTTTCTTTTTTTGCTCCTGGAGGATGTTCAATCGGCGATAGAGCAATTGATATTTTTTTAGATGCTTATAAAAAAATGGGAGCCAGTATTACAGAAAAGAAAAATGGAAAAATAGAAATTGAGACAAAAAATGGAAAACTAAAAGGAGCTGAAATTTTTTTAAATAAAGTTTCAGTTACTGCAACAGAAAGTATAATTTTAGCAGCTGTTTTAGCCAAAGGGAGAACCACTATAAAAAATTGTGCCATGGAGCCAGAGGTTGTGGTTTTATGTGAATATTTAAAAAAAATCGGAGTAAAAATTAAGGGAATTGGAACAACAAAAATTTCCATTGATGGTTTGGGAAATAAAAAACTGAAAACAAAAGGAAAAAAGTTTGTAAATATTCCAGACAGAATCGAAACAGGGAGTGTTTTAATTTTGGCAATTCTATGTGGAAAAAATATTTTGATAAAAAATATTATTCCAGAGCATAATGAAGCTTTATTTTTCTCTTTAAAAAAATCTGGAGCTTTTTTTGAAATAGGAAAAAATTTTTTAAAAATTTCAGCCATTAAAAATAAAAAAACATTTAGAGAAATTTCTGTAAAAACTCATGAATATCCGGGATTTCCCACAGACTTACAATCACAAATAGCAGTTTTTATGACTCAAGCTGGAGGAGAATCAAATATTTTTGAAACAATTTTTGATGGAAGATTAGAGGCTCTTTTTGGCCTTAAAAAAATGGGAGCTGAAATTAATGTTCAAGATTTACACAAAGCAACAATAAAAGGAAAAACTAAATTATATGGAAAAAAATTAGTAGCTTCTGATTTAAGGGCTGGGTTTTCTTATATAATTGCCGGAGCTTTGGCTTCTGAAGAAACTAAAATTTCACACACGTATTTAATAAAAAGAGGTTATGAAAATGTTTTTAATAAATTAAAAAAAATTGGTTTGGATGTTGAAGAAAAATAAAAGATATTTATATTTTTATTTTTTTTGTAATCTTTTTTCTAAAAATATTTTAAATTTTTCTTTTTTTGTGGCGGATTTTGCGAAGCAAAATCCGCCACAAAAAAATAAAAATTTGCTATAATGTTTTTTATTATAATTTTAATTTTACAAAAATGAAAACACAAGAAAGATCACTGGTTATTTTAAAACCAGATACAATCCAAAGAAATTTAATAGGAGAAATTATTAAAAGATTTGAAAACAGAGGTTTAAAAATTGTTGGAATAAAAATGATTGTTCCTTCGGAAGAAAAAGTTTTTGAACATTACGATAAAAATGATGAATGGTTTTTAAAAAAAGGAGAAGGGGTTGTTGAAGCTTTAAAAACAGCAGGAAAAGAAATTGAAAAAGAGCCTTTAGAATACGGAAAAGATATAATCAGATCAATTTCAAAATATATGACTGCAGGCCCTTGTATTTTTTTAGTTTACGAAGGACACAGAGCAATTGATGTTATTCGAAAAATTGGAGGAATTACAGAGCCAGTTTCTGCAGATATTGGTTCAATTAGGGGAGATTATGGAGTTGATTCTTTTGATTTATGCGCAGTTCAAGATAATCGAGGATTAAGAAATATGTTGCACACCTCAGAAAACGAAGAAGATGCGCAAAGAGAAATTTCTTTATGGTTTGATGAATCTGAAATTGTAAATTACACCCATGTTTTAGAAAAAATTTTATACGATATAAATTTAGATGGAATTTTAGAATAGTTTTTAAAAATTTTCCGCAATTTTTGGTGCAAAAAATCTTCCCAGAATGGGAAGATTTTTTGCACCAAAAATTTTTACTTTGATATAATTAAAAAATGTCAAAAATTTTTATCGTAGCAACACCCATTGGAAATTTGGATGATTTTTCAAAAAGAGCAATTGAAACTCTAAAAGAAGCTGATTTTATTTTTTGCGAAGATACAAGGGTTTCAAGAAAACTTTTTGAAAAATTTGATATAAAAACAAATTATGACTCTTATAATTCTCACTCCACAGAAAAGAAAAAAGAAAAAGTTTTTTCTTTTATTAAAGAGGAAAAAAATTTAGCTTTCATTTCAGATGCTGGAACCCCCACTATTTCCGATCCGGGGGTAAAAATAATTTCACAAATTTATGAGAATTTTTCAGAATCTGAATTTGAAATAATTCCAATTCCAGGCCCTGCAGCTTTTGTTTCAGCTTTGTCTGTTTCTGGATTTAGCTCGTCGGAATTTATTTTTTATGGATTTTTACCACACAAAAAAGGCAGAGAAAAAATTTTTAAAGAAATTTCTCAAAATGAAAAAACTTCAGTTTTTTACGAATCACCACACAGGCTTTTAAAAGCTTTGGAAAGTCTTGAAAAATTTTGTGAAAAAAACAGAAAAATTTTTGTAGCAAGAGAGCTTACAAAAATTTATGAAGAAAAAAAAAGAGGAAATATTTTTGAAGTTAAAAATTATTTTTTAGAAAATCCAGAAAAAATAAGAGGGGAGTTTTGTTTGGTGGTGGAAGGAGTTTAGTTTTTCAACGGTTTGATTTTTTGGAAAAACGAAGTTTTTCCAAAAAACCAAACCGCTGAAAAATCTTGAAAAGATTTTAATTAAAATTTTTTAATTTTGTTATAATTTTTTTAATGTTAAAAAAAGTTAAAAACTTAGATGAGCTTTGTGAGGTGGCGGATTTTTTTCTGCGAAGCAGAAAAAAATCCGCCACCAAAAACCAAGAAAAAAAAGCCACACTCGTTCATCTTTCTGGCGATTTGGGTTCTGGAAAAACTGCTTTTGTAAAAAAAATTGCAAAAATTTTTAAAATAAAAGAAGATGTTATTTCTCCAACTTTTGTTATTGAAAAAAGATATAAAATAAAAAATAAAAATTTTCCTTGGAAAAATTTAATCCACATTGATGCTTACAGACTTGAAGGAAAAGATTTTTCTTTTTTAAATCTTGAAGAAGAAATTAAAAATCCTGAAAATATTATTTTTGTGGAATGGGCAGAATCAATGGGAAAATTTTTTCCAAAAAAAACAGAAAAAATTTCATTTAAATTTTTAGATGAAAATACTAGACAAATAAAATTTTAAGCATATAATTTATAGTTATTAAATTTTATAAAAACTAAATGAATATAAACAAACAATCAGAACAAAAAATAAAAAAATTATTAGAAGAAACAGGGGTAGAGATAAACGGAAAAAATCCTTGGGATCCGCAAATAAAAGAAAATTCTTTTTATAGTAGAGCAATATCTGGAGGATCATTGGCACTAGGAGAGTCATACATGGACGGTGCATGGGAATGCCAAGATCTTGAAGGTTTTTTCTACAGAATACTAAAGACTGATTTAAATAAAAAAGTAAAAACTTTTGGAAATCTAATATTTTTTTTAAAAACAAAAATTTTTAATTTACAAAATAAAACAAAAGCATTAGAAGTGGGAGAGCAGCATTACGATGCAGGAAATGATTTATATAAAAAAATGCTCGACAAAAGAATGGTTTATACTTGCGGATATTGGAAAAATGCAAATAATTTAGATGAAGCTCAAGAAAATAAATTAGATCTTATTTGTAGAAAAATGAAATTAAAAGCAGGAATGAAAATTTTAGATATTGGTTGTGGTTGGGGTTCTTTTGCAAAATTTGCCGCTGAAAAATACGGGGTTTCAGTTGTGGGAATTACAATCTCTAAAGAGCAAGTTGAGCTTGGAAATAAATTATGTGAGGGATTACCAGTTGAGATACGTTTTCAAGACTATCGTGATGTAAATGAAAAATTTGATGCTATTGTATCTATCGGAATGTTTGAACATGTTGGCCCAAAAAATTACAGAGAATATTTTAAAGTGGCAAACAGGTGTTTAGACGAAGGAGGAATATTTTTATTACACACAATCGGAGGGAGTGTAGACAAAAGAGGAAGTGATGCTTGGACTGATAAATATATTTTTCCAAACGGAGTACTGCCTTCAATTTCTCAAGTAGAAAAAAAAGTAAGAAATCTTTTCATAATTGAAGATTTAGAAAATTTTGGAAGTGACTACAATAAAACTTTAAAAGCTTGGAGAGATAATTTTATAAAAGGTTGGCCAGAAATAAAAGATAACTACAATAATAGGTTTTATAGAATGTGGGATTACTACCTATCTTCTTTTGCTGGAGGTTTTAGAGCTCGAAATATTCAACTTTGGCAATTTGTTTTAACAAAAGGTAAAAAAAAAGGCGGATACGAATCGGTTAGATAAAAATTATTTTTTCTCTTTGTTTTTGTGTTATAATCGAAAAAAATTATTAAAATAAATTTATTAAAAATTATGAGCGACCAAAAAGAAAATTTTGATACAGATGAAAATGAAAAAAAATCAATAAGAGATATAAATATTCCTGAAAACAAAATAAAAATTCAAGAAAACTTAAGAAGAAGAGTTGATCCTCAAGAAGAAAAAGTTAGATCTTATAAATCAAAAAATAGCAGAATAGGTTTGAAAATAGGAGTTTTTGTTGTTATTGTTTTAATCGTGTTGGTTTTTATTCATATTTTTTTTAATCAAGCCAAAATATCTTTAGAGCCAAAAAAAGAGGATTTACTTCTTGAAAACAGGGTTTATTCGGCTTCAAAAAAAAATATTAATGAAGAAAATTCAGAGGAAGAAAAATCAGATTTTAATTATGAAATTTTTAATGTTGAATTTTTAATTGATACCACAGCCGAATCAATAGGATCTTCAGAAGCGGAAGAATTTGCCGAAGGATTAATCGAAATTTTCAACAACAGCAACGAAACTCAAAGATTAGTTAAAGAAACAAGATTTCAACAAGAAGGTTCAAATTCAGTTTATAGAATCAAAAAAACAACAACAATTTCTGCAGGAGAATCTATAATCGTAGAAGTTTATGCAGACAAAGCTGGAGCTTCAGAGAATTTAAAAAATTCTGGAATCACTTTTAAAATTCCAGGTCTTAAGGAAAATAGTTATGATGCACTTTATAAAAATATGTACGGGCTTTCCACCAGCTCAATTTCAGGAGGTTTTGTTGGGCAGACAAATATTCCAAGTGATCAAGATTTAAAAATCAAAAAAGAATTTTTAAAAAATGAAGTTGAAAAAATTGCAGAAGAAAAATTAATGGCGAAAATCCCAGAAGAGAAAATGGCAAGTTTTTCGAACATTTACACAGACATAAATTACAGAACAGAATCAGAGGGCGATCTTGTAAAAATTATTGCAGAAGTAAATGTTTCTACTATTGTTATAGAAAAATCATCTTTTGTTGAGAAAATTATGGAAGAGTTCGGAGTAGAATCAGAAGGTTTTGATATTTTCTTTGAAGACATTTCTTCTTTTTCTTTTTCTATCTTAGACCCAGATTTCAAT
The DNA here is from genome assembly GCA_014237915.1 of Candidatus Paceibacter sp. Classification (GTDB taxonomy): domain Bacteria; phylum Patescibacteriota; class Minisyncoccia; order Phycocordibacterales; genus JABACC01. The sequence continues at coordinate 4,586 of JABACC010000011.1, read as the reverse complement.
ATTGATCTTTTATCAGATTTTAATTTTTCTGTAAACGGAAAAACAAATTTAGTTTGGGAAGTTGATGGGGAAATTTTCAAAAAAACAATTTCTGGTAAAAATAAAAATAATGTCTTAGAAATTTGGCAAAAAGATTTTTCAAATATTGAAAAAGTTGAAGTCCAAATAAGTCCTTTTTGGAGATCAAAAATTCCTACAAATTTAGAAAAAATTGAAATTGAAATATTAAAATAAAAAGTAAAATGGAAATAAAAGGAAAAGTTAAAAAAGTTATAGGGCCGGTAATCGATGTTTATTTCGAAGAAAATCTGCCAGAGGTTAAAAATTCTCTTTTGATTAAAAAAGAAAATGGAGAAGAAATAGTTTTAGAAATTTCTTCTCATCTTGGTTATCAAACAGCAAGATGTATTTCAATGGGGCCAACAGACGGAATAAAAATTGATGACGAAGTAATTTCTTTAGAAATGCCAATTTCTGTTCCGGTTGGTGAAAAATCTCTTGGAAGACTCTTCAATGTTTTAGGAGAAACTTTAGATGGAAAAGAAAAAATAGAAGGTTCTGAAAAATGGTCAATCCACAGAAAAGCTCCAGAGTTTAAAGATCAAATAACAGAAGCTGAAATTTTTGAAACAGGAATAAAAGCCATCGATCTTTTAGTTCCTTTTTTGAAAGGAGGAAAAGTTGGGCTTTTCGGAGGAGCAGGAGTTGGAAAAACTGTTATTATTCAAGAGCTAATTGCAAACATTGCAAAAGGTCACGGCGGATATTCTATTTTTGCAGGAGTGGGGGAGCGAGTGCGTGAAGGGAACGACCTTTATTTTGAAATGAAAGAAGCTGGGGTTTTAGATAAAACTTCACTAGTTTTTGGCCAAATGAACGAAGTTCCGGGAGCCAGAGCAAGAGTTGCACTTTCAGGTCTTACAATGGCGGAATATTTTAGAGATGTTGAAGGAAAAGATGTTTTGTTTTTTATGGATAATGTTTTTAGATTTGTTCAAGCCGGATCTGAAATTTCTGCACTTTTAGGAAGAGTTCCATCGGCTGTTGGATACCAACCAACTTTGTCAGACGAAATGGGATCTTTGCAGGAGAGAATTGCTTCCACAAAAAAAGGTTCAATTACTTCTGTTCAAGCTGTTTACGTTCCCGCCGATGATTTTACAGATCCATCAGCCACCACAACCTATGCTCACTTAGATTCAACTGTAGTTTTATCAAGAGAGCTAGCTGCAATTGGAATTTACCCTTCAATCGATCCGCTCTCTTCAATTTCAACAGCTTTAACACCAGAAATTGTTGGGGAAGAACACTATAGAGTGGCTCAAGGGGTAAAATCTATTTTACAAAAATATAAAGATCTTCAAGACATTATTGCAATTTTAGGAATAGAAGAGCTTTCAGACGAAGACAAGAAAGTTGTTTACAGAGCCAGAAAAATTCAAAAATTTTTATCTCAACCATTTTCTGTAGCTGAAATTTTTACAGGAGTTTCTGGAGAATATGTGAAAATTGAAGACACAATAAAATCTTTCGGAGAAATTATCGATGGAAAACATGACGAAAAAACAGAAGACGATTTTTATATGAAAGGAAGTTTGTAATTTAAAATTTTTTATTAAAAATAATATTTAAAGCAAAAAACCCCTTCGGGGTTTTTTGCTTTTAAAATTTAAATTTTTTATTTTTGAAAATTTTCTAAAAAATAATCTACGAGTTTTGTATAATTTTTCTTCCTAAAAAAAACAGTTCTGTCTAAAAAAATTTTAAAATCAGACCAATAAAAATTTGAAAATTCATTGTCTTTAACATCTTTTAAATTTATGTTATTTTCATCACCAGAAAATTCAAAATAAAAAAATTTTTGAGCTTGCCCTCTTCCATGTTTTTTTGATTGAAATTCTTCTGGAAGCTCGTAAATTAACCAAGCAGGGTAAGAGCCTAAAAAATTCAAATCATCTTTTTTAATTCCCGTTTCTTCGTATAATTCTCTATAAACTCCTTCGTTTGGATCTTCTCCAATTTTTACCCCACCTTGTGGAAGTTGCCTTGAACCACGATTTTCTTTCCTTTCAAAAGACAAAACAGCACCTCTATTTTTATTAACAATAAAAGCTCCGCAGCTAGCTCTAAATTTATCGTCTTCTTTTTCTTGAAACTTGAAAAACATTTTTAATTTTTTAAGTTCATAAATTTTTCTGGAATATTTATTTCCATATGAGCAAAAGCTTTTTCGGTCACCACTCTTCCTTTAGGAGTTTTTGAAATCATTCCAGTTTGTAAAAGATAGGGTTCATTTACTTCTTCAACCGTTGATTGTTCTTCAGAAATTGAGGCTGCAATTGTTGAAAGACCCACAGGTCCTCCAGAAAAATTTTCTATAATAGTTTTTAGAATTTTTCTATCAAGATCAGAAAGTCCAAGTTTGTCTATCCCAATCATTTCTAGAGTTTTTTTCACCACTTCTTTATTTATTATTTTTTCATTTTCAATAAGAGCCAGATCCCTAGATCTTTTTAGAAAATAATTTGCAGTTCGGGGCGTAAATCTTGCTCTTTTTGCAATTTCCAAACAAGCATCGTTTTCTATTTTTATATCAAGTTTTAAAGCAGAACCTAAAATAATTTTCGCTAATTCTTCATCAGAATAAAATTCAAGCCTAAAAACTCCACCAGAAAATCTTGAGCGAAGTGGGGCAGAGAGCATCGAAATTTTTGTTGTTGCTCCAATAAGAGAAAAATTTTCAAGATCAATCTGCACTGTTCTAGCAGACGGGCCTTTTCCAACAATAATATCTAAAGTTCCGTTTTCCATCGCGGGATATAAAACTTCTTCAATATTTTTATTCAAGCGATGTATTTCATCTATAAATAAAACATCACCAGAATTTAAGTTAGATAAAACGCTAGCAAGATCAGCCACTTTATCAATTGCAGGCCCCGAAGTTACTCTAATATTTGCTCCAATTTGCAAAGCAATAAGATGTGAAATTGTTGTTTTACCAAGTCCGGGAGGGCCGTAAAAAAGTAAATGTTCTGGCATCTCTTCTCTTTTTTTTGCTGCTTCAAGTAAAATTTCTAAATTTTTTTTTATATTTTCTTGCCCAATATAATTTTTCCACTCTTTAGGTCTTAAGAGATTATCAAGAGAAGTATTTATAGATGACATAATAATTTTATTATAACATAATATTTTTTATTTTTTTTTAAAATTAAATGTACTTGCAAAAAAATATTATTTTGTTAATATATTTATATTAATTCTTTTTACTTAAATATGTTTTGTTCTTTTTTAAAAAAAAATTTAATCTATAAAATCTTTTTATTTATTTTTATAGGTTTTTTAATAAATATTTTTTTCCAAAATTCTATAACTTTTGCTGCCTCAGGAGATGGATATTTAGAGTTAGATATTTCTTCTTCGTTTGTTTCAGGAAAAACAATGACTATTTATTTTGACGAAGAAATAGATTCATCATCTGTTGATGCAAATGTTTTAGCAGGATTTTCTGGTTTTTTTGGAGAATCTGCAACAGGCGACAACTCTTTAAATGGAGCAAGCTTAATTGAATCCATAACGTTAGTAGAGGGTTCTGTAAATAACGACGCACTATTAATAACCCTCACAGGAACACCTGTTACTCAAAATAAGATTATGGTTGTTTCTTATAATTCAGAAACTTCAGGTTTAAACGGAATAAAAGCAGAATCAGGAAATTACCTTGGAAGCTTTGAGGTTAAAAAAGAAGACGACAACGATCCTTCAATAATTACCATAATCCAAGATATTAGTTATGCTGATGGTATTTTAGAAATAGACAATTTAAATTCAGTTAGTAGTGGAGAAACTCTTAGAGTTGTTTTTGATGAAGAAATAGACTCAAAATCTGTTTCAGTTGATGGTTTTTATGGAGATGTTAATGATACAAAAATTCAAACAGATTCTGAAAAAGCAATTACGAGTGTGACATTAGAAGATGGAAGCTTAACTAACAATATTTTAGTTTTAAATGTTGGAGGAAATATTTCAAATGATAAATATGCTTTTGCTCGATACGATTCAAAATTAGCAGGGGTAAACGGAATAATATCAAAAAATAATGGAAATTTTCTAAAGAGCTTTAAAATAGAAAAACTAGATGATACAGATGGAACAATCCTAGGAAATCTAGCTGTCTCGTTCCCTCCGGTAGTTGATGCAGGGTCAGATCAAACAGTGAGTTCGGGAGAAAAAGGAAGTATAGATGCTACAGTAACAGATGAAGACGGAACAATCTCATCATACTCTTGGGCTCAAACAGACTCAACAAGAACAACCTTTACCTTAGATTCTATAAATGCAGAAGACCCAACCTTCACCGCACCAACAGTTTCTTCAGAAACAACTTTTGAATTTACACTAACAGCCACAGACAACGATGGAAACACGAGCTATGATATTATTGAAATAATAGTACTTGCCACCAATAATTTAATAGACTCAACCCCTCCAACATTCGTCTCAGCCGAAACAACCTCACAAACAGAAATAGAAGTTACTTTCTCAGAAAACGTAGTAACCAACTCAGCAACAGCAGGAGACTTTTCAAT
>JABACC010000002.1 GCA_014237915.1 Candidatus Paceibacter sp. | reverse complement strand
TTTAATTTTTCTTTTGTAAATCCTGGAATTTCTTCAAGTAAAATAAAAGTATTTCCATTTTGGTCTTTCCCGAACGAAGTTCTTACTCCATTTTCTTCTGTTGCTTCTACGGAAAAAGCAAAGCTTGAAATGAAAATAAAAGACAAAATGAACAAAAATTTAAAGATAGTTTGAAAATATTTCATTTTTATATTTTAATAAAACAGGGGCTTTTTGGCAAGTAAAATTATTAACATAATTTTACTTATTTGGGTTTGGTGAGCCGAAAAGCGGAGCTTTTCGGCGGGTGGTTTTTTAAATTTTATTTAAAGAAACTGACAATTTTTTGAAAAAACTTTAAAAGTAAGCCAAAAATAAAAATTGCTAAAACAATTGCTAAAATAAATGGTAAAAAAAGAAAAAGTAAATACAAAATTCCAAACAAAATTAAAAGAAAAATTAAAATAGCGGGCAATAAAGAAAAGAAGGCTTTCCAAAAAATAGCTTTTTTTAAATCGTCTATCCCTTCTTCTTTTTTTTTGTTTGCAAAATTTTCTGCAAAATTTTTTCCATAATAAAAAGCCCTTTTTGTTTTTTTGTATTCTTTTTCTTTTCCTACAATTTCTGGCTCTTCAAATATTTTTTTACTCATAGCAAAATTATATCAAAAAACTAAAACATTTTTGCAAAATCTTTTTCTGTTAAAATTTTTATTTTTAACTTTTGGGCTTTTTCTTTTTTTGAGCCAGAATTTTCTCCAACAATTAAAAAATCTGTTTTTTTGGAAATTGCCCCCGCTGGTTTTCCTCCAAAATCTCTAACAATTTTAAAAATTTGCTCTCTGGAAAAATTTTCAAAACTCCCTGTTACAGCGAAAGTTTTTCCATCAAAATTTTTATTTACTTTTTTATTTTTTATATTTTTTCTGATTTTTATTTCTTTTAAAAGATTTTTTATTTCTTTAATATTTTTTTTATCTTTAAAAAAACTAAAAATTTTTTCAGCCACCACAATTCCAATTCCATCGATTTTTTCAAACTCCTCTTTTTTTGCTTTTTGAATTTTTTCTAATTTTTCAAAATTTTCTGAAAGTAAAATCGAAGTTTCCTCTCCAACTTCAAAAATAGAAAGTGCAATTAAAAACCTTGAAAGTGAAATTTCTCTTTTTTCTTCAATACTTTTTTTTAAATTTTCAACTGATTTTTCTCCAAAACCTTCCATTTTTTCAATTTTTTCATAAGGTAATTTAAAAATATCTGCTGGCTCTTTTAAAAAATCTTTTTCAACAAAACTTTTAACATTTGCTCCGCCAAGTCCCTCAATATCAAAAGCTTTTTTTGAAACAAAATATTCCAACTTCTTTTTAACAACTTCTTTCCCAGAAAAATCTACACATCTGTAATAAACGTCTCCAGCTGGCTTGAAAATTTTTCCATCTGCTCCACACCCTGCAAAAGTTTTTGGGAAAACATATTTTTTGCTTTTTTTAGGCCTTAAGTTTTTCAAAACTTCCACAACTTTTGGAATTATATCTCCCGCTTTTTCAACAATAACCGTGTCGCCCACTCGCACATCGAGCCTTTCTATTTCATCAGCGTTGTGAAGTGAAGCTCTCGAAACAGAAGTTCCCGCCAGAGAAACTTTTTCAAGCTCAGCAACTGGAGTTAAAACCCCTGTTCTTCCCAGCTGAAGGGAAATTTCTTTAATAATCGTTGTTTTCTGCTCTGCTGGAAATTTTAAAGCAATAGCAAAACGCGGAGCTTTTCCTGTGTAACCAAAAAATTCCTGAAGCTCTCTTTGGTTTACCTTTAAAACAATTCCGTCAATTAAATATCCGTAATCATCTTTTATTTTTGTTTGGTTTTTATAAAAATTCCAAACCTCTTCTAAAGATTTAGCTAAAAAATTATTTTTATTAGTTTGAAAACCTAGAGATTTTAAAAAATCAATTTCTTCTTTTTGGTTTTTTAAAGGGGCTTTGTTTGAAATTTGAGCCACATCGTAAATAAAGGCATCGAGCTTTCTCTGTTCCACAATTTTTGGGTCGAGCTGGCGCACGCTTCCTGAGGCCACATTTCTTGGGTTAGCATAAGTTTCCAAACCTTCTTTTTTTCTTTTTTTGTTTAAATTTTCAAAATTTTTTTTTGATAAATAAATTTCTCCTTCAAAAATTCCAGAAATTTTTTTATTTAATTTTAAAGGAATTGTTTTTATTGTTTTAATATTTTGAGTAACATCTTCGCCCACTTTTCCGTCTCCTCTTGTGGCGGCTGTTTTTAAAATTCCATTTTCATATTCTAAAACAACTTTTAATCCATCGATTTTTAGCTCGCAAAAATATTGCAAATCTTTTTTTTCAAAAAAAGAATTTTTTTTCTTTAAATTTTCTAATTTTTTTTCAAAATCTTTTAAATCTTCAAAAGAAAAAGCGTCGTCAAAAGACCATTGGGGAATTTTGTGAGTAATTTTTGAAAATCCTTCAAGTGGCTTTCCTGCCACCCTTAAACTAGGTGAGTCATTTTTTAAAAATTCTGGAAATTTTTTTTCAAGTTTTTTAAGCTCATCTTTGAGCGAATCTAAAGCCTCTTCTGAAATTTCTAAAATATCTTTTTCGTGATAAAGATTTCTATGATAGTTTATTTCTTTTTTCAGTTTTTCTATTCTTTTTTGAATTTCTTCTTTTTTTGCCATTTTTAAAAAATTTTAATAATCAACTTGCAAAGCTCTTTCTACAATATTTTGCCCTGTTTCAAGGTTAAATCCTCTGGCAACAATTGTTGTTTCGAGGCCTGAATTTCTTTTTTGAATTTCTAAAGTTGTGTAAGAGGCTCTTCCTGAAAGATCTAAATTTGCTGTATAAAAAGTGGTGGCTGAGGTTTCTGTGGAAGTTTCTCTTTCGTCAATTATAAATTCTGTTTCATTGCAAAAAAAGCTACTCGGATAATCTATGTCTTCAGTATCTAAAGATTTTTCTTTAAATGACTCTACTCTTAAATCTTGAAAAAGGGCGCATTCTAACGAAGAATCAGCCACATAAAAGGCAATTTGGGATTCAGATCCTGCAAAAGAAAGACCCACCTCTTTTACTGAAATGTCTGCAATAAAAAACCCAATTGAAACCAAAAGTGAAGAAACAACGACGGCTATTAAAATAACAAAACCTTTTTCTTCTTGATTGTTTTTTTGATTATTTATTTTTTTAATTATTTTTTTCAACATTTTACCAATTTGTTAAGTAAGATCTTATTTTGTATTCATTGTCTTGCGACAAAAGGCTATCCCAAGTTATTAATACCTCCACAAAAGCAAAATTTACATTTGAATTTTCTTCATACCAAACTTTTACCTCTCGAGTAAATTTTGAGCTTGAGCCAGAGCTGTGATTATAAATATTTTTTGAACTATCAAATAAAATTGGAGAACATGTACCTGAGCAGTTGGAAATATTATCGTTTGTTGTGTCTATTGTACACCCCGATTCATTTTCAGGATCGTTTTCCACATCACAGCTTGAAAGCCCCACAAGCTGATTATCTCCAGATAATTTATTTTCATCTCTAACATTTTTTACATATTCAATTGCATCTTGCGCCAGATAAAAAGCCACAATTTGCTCTTTAGCAAGCTCTGTTGATTTTATTCCTTCGCTTGCAAGCACCAACGGAGCGGTTATGGAAATTGTTAAAACGGTTATGGCAATTAAAGTTTCCACAAGAGAAAAACCTTTTTGGGAAAAATTATTTAAATCTTTATTTATTTTTTTGTTTATAAAAAAGTTTTTCATATTTAAAATTATGGCTCTATTTGCCTTTGAGAAATTGTTGTTTGTATGTTAAATTCTGTGGTTTCTGTTCCTTCTTCACTTAAACCTTTTAAAGTTACCAAAATTCTTGGCTGCTCTTCGTCGCCCACCCCAGTTCCTTCAACATAAAAAGTTAAATCTTCAATAAAAACATCAGATCCGATTAAACTAACTTCCGCGCTATCAATCTCATCAATTTTTCTTTTCAAGGTGTTGCCACTAAATTTATAATAAGCGTCGTCTCCGTCTTTTGTTTTAAAATAAATTGTGCTTCCTCCAGAAGAGCAATCTCCCCCAAAAGATGATGCGCAATTATAATCATACCCCACTCTAAGCTCACGAGACATTGATTCTAAAGCCATATTTAAATTGTTTACCACAAGCTTTACTGATTTTGATTTTGAATTAGCTTCAATAATAACAAGAAGTGCCCCAAGAGCCATTACAACAACAATAGAAAAAATAGCGATAGAAACAATCATTTCAATTAAAGTAAAACCTTTTTCGCTTTTTTTTGTATTTGTTTTTAAAAATTTTCTAAACATTTTTATTTTTATTATGTGCAAGTTTTTCTAATAGAAATATTTCCTGTTAGCCCCACTTCCACGCATCTTATTTGATCGTCGTTTGAAGTTACAGTTATTCTTGCTCCGCTGTTTCCTCCAGAATAGCTACTGGAAATTGTGGCATCTGGGTTTGGTCTTAAAAATAAAATATTTAAATAATCAACCTCAACAGCGGTTCCGCCTGAATTGAAAATCTCTAATTTTGAAATTACATTTTCATTTCCTAAAGAAAAATAATTAAAACATTCGTCGCTAGAATTTGTTTGGCAGTTTCCAGTGTTTGAATTTTGAGAAAAAACAGAGTTTTGGTTTAAATCAAAAAAAAGTATCATATCTTCTTCTGGATTATCTAAAACAGAAGAGCCGTAAGAAGAAGACTCAAAATACATTCCATATCCAATAGAGCTTTCGTTGTCGCTTGCCTCAACTTTTGTGTTTATACCGAAAGTTTGAGCTTCTCTGATAGCAAGGGCAATTTTGTAAGTTACATTTTCAAGTCTCACTCCACTTCCAAAAGAATTGTAGTCGAAAAACGAAAAAGACAAAAAAATCGTCATTACAGCAATTACAATAACAAGCTCAATAAGAGAAAAACCTTTTTCGGAAAAAGTTTTTTGTTTATTTTTTTTACAAAAAAAACTTTTTTTCATAATTTAATTATAACTTATAAAAGAAAAAAATTTATATCTAAAAAAAAGACTGAAAAAAAAGAAAGTAGAATAAAAGGCCCAAAAGGAATTTCCGACTGCATACTAAATTTTGAATTTTTTAAAAAAATTTTTTCAAAAAACATAATTAAAAGAGAAATTATTGAACCTATCCAAAAAGAAAGAAAAACAAAACTTAAATTTTCTTGCCAGCTTGAAAAAAACATAGCTAAAACAAAAATTATTTTTCCATCAGCAAAGCCCATCGCTCTTCCGTTTGAGAAAAACCAAATTAAAAAAAATGGTAAAGAAAATAAAATTCCTAAAACCAAAGCTTTAAAAAAATTTAATTCATAAAAAAACAAAATTTTTCCTAAAATTAAATAAGTTATATTTAAAATAAATGCGGGCAGCAAAATAACATCTGGAATTATTTTGTGTTTTAAATCAAAAATAAAAATAACTACAAATAAGGAAAAAATTAAAGAAAGAAAAATAAAATGAAAAATAAATTCATTTAAAAACAGAGTTTGAAAATACAGAAAAATAAAAATAGTTAAAAACAAAATTCCTGTAAAAAGTTCAACAAAAAAATATCTTGGAGAAATTTTTTCTTTGCAGGAAAAACATTTTCCTAGTAAAAAAATATAAGAAAAAATTGGAAAAAGCTCAAGAGGATTAAGCTTTTTTTTACATTTAGGGCAGGCGGAGTTTCTATTTATTCTTTTCCAAAAAGATTTTTCATTTTTTTTAAAAAAATTGTTTTCAAGCTCTTGTGTAAAAACATTTAAAAAAGATCCAATAATTGCACCTAAATAAAAAAAGAAAAAATAAATAAGAAAAATCATAAAAAAATTATAACAAAGTTTCTACTTTTTCATAAATAATTATAAAAAGGAAAACTTTTAAAAAAATTTACAAAACAAAAACCGCCCTTCGGGCGGTTTTTGTTTTGTAAAACTAGTGTTCTACAAACTCAAGAAATTAAAACTAAATTAGTTTTGAATATCTCTTGTGTTGTCGATGTTTGAACTAGATCCTTCAATTTCAAATCCGTTAAACCATGTTGTAACTTCTGAAGTATTGAAGTCAGCTGTCCAAACGAAATTAGCAGGGTTGCTATTTCCATCTTCAACAGTTCCAATAGCTGTTGTATTGTCAGCTTTAGTAGCTGAGCTAGATGTAGCACTGTCAATGTCTGTTTCATCTTCTTCAATACTTACTCTAATACTGTCTCCGTCAACAACTGCACTAAGGTCACCAATTACTCTAAAGTAATAAGTTTCCCCATCTGGAATTTCTAAGAAATTGTCAGTATTATCATCAGCAAACACAATTAAATCAGAAGTTTCTGCTACTATGTTAGAAATAGCTGAATCAAATTTACCGTCGCTTGTTGAAACTAAGTTTGAGAATGAAGAGTTTGAAGAAACTTCAACTCTAGCAGAATCTACTTGAAGTCCTGATGGTGTAAATGTAAGTAGGATTCCTCCTAGAGTTACATCGTCAGCATCATCAGCTGATACAGAAAATACAAGTAGTTCGTTTTCTCCGTTTTCTATATCTTCATCATCGTCCTCAAAAGAAACTTCAGCGATAGATGGTACTGTTTCAAACACATACATTGTGTCAAAATCGATAGCTGTTCCAAGAGTAGCTGCTCCATTGATAGTTACATCTGAATCTTCAGCTGTAACATTTTCAATAGAAAGTGCAACTGATTCTCCGTTATTAGCATCTTCATCTTCTCCAACGCTTGATATTGTAGCTCTAAACTCTAATTCGATTGAATCATCGTCTTCGATTGTAATATCAATGTCTTCAACTGTTTCTTGGATTCCAGCAGTAACTCCATCTTCGTCAGTGTTAAATGTTGCAATAGCAACTTCTTCACCTTCAAAGTAAATGTATACTTTTCCTCCGTCTAATGTTTCAGAGTCTCCTGTAAGTGTAAGTTCAATATCTTCCACTACAATTTCTCCGTCGTTAGCTTCAAGTTCTAGAACTCCAAGTACAACTTCAGCTCCTTCAACTACAAGTTCTGTAGCTGGTGAAGAAGAGTCTTCTGAAACTTCTAATGCAGCTTCTCCGATAGTTATAGTTCCTCCTGTTGAAACAGAAACAACAGCTGTAACATCGTTACCTGTTTCTTCTCCTTCAGCGTCTACATCTTCAGATCCGTCTAACTCGATTTGATATGTAACTCCGTTAGTAACTGAGCCAATATCACATCTAAGTTCAAGCTCAACTACGTCATTGTTGTCAATAACATAGTTGTTTTCAAAGTCGATTGAAAGTCTGTATTGAGAACCTGCAGATACAGTACTTGCATCGTCTCCGTCAAGGCTTCTGTCTAATTCAACTTCGTCGTCGTCTTCATCGTAAATTCTACAATTTGTCATTCTATCAAGACCTAAAGCAGTAGTGTTAACTAAAGCTTCAAATCCATCAAGTTCAATAATTTCTCCTGAAGCACCTGTGTCGAATTCGAATCTTGCAAATACAACATCGTCAACATCGTCTCCAAGTGTTCTTGAAGAAGGTGATCCTGAAAGTGAAACTTCTAGGTCTCCAGCTTCAACTGATCTTGTGTCTAATGTAATTGCTGTTGTTGAAATATCATCAACATTTTCACCTGTTCTGGCTCCTTCAAGATCTGACATATATGCATATGGAGCATCTGTGGCTAAGATAAATCCGTAAGTTGTTCCGTTTCCAACATTGTCATTGATAGTAGCGTAGATATAATAAGTCATATCTCCTTCTTCTAACTCAACATTGTCAAAAACAGTTTGGAAGTTTCCAGAAGAAACTGTTACTTCTGTAACCCAGTCAGCATCTTCAGTTCCAGCTACTTTGTTTCCGTCTTCATCTTCAATGTATACATTTTCTAAAAGAAAATCATCATTGTCTGAACCAGACGCAAGAGTAGCATTTGAAACGTTTGTGTAAATTGACCATTCGTCAACTTCAATATCTTCTCCGTCAATGTCGATTTCAAACATTCCTAAAAGAATGTCATCACCAACAGAAACTTCTTCTTGTTCATCATCTCCTGATGAAGTAAGAGTTAGAGAAGCTCCTTCTGTTGTTGAAAGGCTTCCACAAGTAGTTGTTCCTGTAGAACAAGTTTGAAGAACAACAGGCATTCCGTATCCGTCTTCGTGTTCAGCGTGAAGGTCATAAGTTTCCTCAATGTGGAAATAATAATCTTCATCAATTCCGTCGTCTACTGTAGCTTTAATTTCAAAGTCTTCAGAATCTCCATCTTCGATTTCAATTCCGTCTTCAAAAATAAATACTAGGTGGTCGTCAGAGATTAAATCAGCGTAAGCTTCATATTCATCTGAACCAACTTCCATGTAAACATCTTCTAAATCTGAAAGATCTCCTGAACCGATATTTTCAACTCTTAGAGATCTAACAAATACAACGTCGTCTGAATCATCAGGGTCTGCTGTAATTTTGATTGTAGTAATAAGTGTATCTTCACCTATTTCTATGCTTCTTCCTTCGTTGTCAACATCTGTAGTAACTTCTCCTGAATCACCATCTTGGATAGTGTGTTCTGGTCCGTCAATTGGAAGTCCGTCAACATCTCCGTCGTCGTTTAATTCAACTCCAACAAGACTAAACATGAAATCTCTTCCATCTTCCTCTCCAAAAGGATCAATGTCGTCAACAGCGTTGATGTAAACTAATACTTCAACTGTGTCTCCGTCTTCAATGTCAAGATCGATTCTGTTGAATTCAACTTCGTCATCAGAATTTACATCTTCATCGTCAGATAAAATTCTTCCGTCTTCTGTTGCTAAAACAACTGTGTCGATAATGTCATCAGCGTCAACTCTACTGTCGTATTCAAGCACGATTGAATCAACTGTAGCGTCTCCATCTGCTTCAACTTCAAAAGATAAAGCAACATATCTTACAACTCCGTTGTAAAATTCTCCATCATCTGCAGTTTTTGTATCGTTAACTTCAACGTCTCCGTCTCCGTCATCGCTGTCAGAAACTGGGTCTGAGAAGTCGTTACTCATGTGATCATCATCCATGTGATCGTCTTCATCTTCGTCTTCATCTTCTACAGCCATTTCAACTTGTGTGTTGAACATGTTTCTAGTTGATGGTCCGAAATAACCAGCGTAAGCGCCAGCATTAATACCAACAGCACTTTGGAAAGAAGCTACAGCAGCTGTAGTTTTACCTCCAAAATATGTTGATTCGTTTCCTTCAGAACCAAGTCCTGATTGAGAAACTGAATACCCTCCATCGTTAAGTGCTTTTTGTAGCATTTTAACTTCGGCATTATTTGCCCCTGGGTATAAATTGTTTGAGAAATAATAGTCAACGTTTGGGTGGTATTTATAACCACTTTCCATTGCGTCTGAACTATTATCATCGTCATCGCCTTCTAATTGATTGATTTGAGATAGAAGCGCTTCAATTTGCGCTTGTAAATCTGTAATCTCATCTGCTTTAGCTACTGGAGAAAATCCAAGAGCTAGAACAGCTACAACAAGAAAGCTAATAAGAGCAAGGCTCTTTTTAGTAAGTATTTTAGTCATATTACTTATATATCTAGATATTAATAATTATATTAATAATTAATCATTTTTATTATTTAATAAATAATAAAAATAATAATAAAGTTTTTTGATATCAAAGAGAAAAAATCTCCAAACAATACAAAAAAACTCTAACGTTTTAATAATTTTGAGTATTAAGTTGTCAAAGAATCTTTGAATGTTTTAATAGTGGAAAAATCCCACTATGGCTTAAATTATATAAAGTATTTTTGGCAAAACAAAAAAATTATTGTGGATAACTTATTTAAAAACCTCAATCTTTTCTTGGTGTTTTTTATTATTTTTATTTATATATGTAACAAAAAACTTATTGTAACCATCCCAAAGAAAAATTTTTTCATCAAAAAAACCAGTGCCTTCCAAAACCAAAGTTTCTCTGCTGTTTATAAAAATATTTTTAGAATTTTTTACGTTCCCAGAAATATAAATAAATTGGTTATCTTCTTCTTCTAAAACTTTGTAATCTAGGGAAAAATTTTTATTTAAAAAAAATAATCTTAATTGATAAAAATAAATATATGAAAAAAAAACTGCAATAAATAAAAAAAACAAGAAGAAATTTAAAAACTTTTTATTAAATAAAAAACTCATTATTAAGATATTATAATTTTTTATTAAAATTGTCTATTTTCTTCTGAATTTTCTTCGTTTTCTTCGTTAGAATTTTCTTTTTCTTCTGGCTCCAAGTCTTCATTTTCTGCGCCTTGAAAATTTTCAGGGTTTTCAGAACTTTCAGGATTTTCAATATTTTGTAAAATAATTTCTCTTGGTTTTGATCCTTCCTGTGGGCCAACAATTCCTTTTTCTTCAAGTAAATCTATTAGTCTTGCGGCTCTTGAATAACCAATTTTTAATCTTCTTTGTAGATACGAAGTGCTAGCTTTTCCAGCTGAAATAACTTCTCTTTTTGCGTCTGTAAAAAGCTCGTCTTCGTTTTCGTCTTCTTCGATAACGCTTGAAAAAAGTACATTTTCTGCAACACCAGAATCAAGATCTATTTCATCTGGAAGTGATGATTTGTAGGCTTTTTTCAAAAATTTTACAACTTCTTTCACTTCTTCTTCTGAAATAAAAGCTGACTGAGCTCTTAAAGGTTTTGACATATCGCTTGTCATATAAAGCATGTCTCCTTGGCCTAAAAGTTTTTCAGCTCCACCCATATCTAAAATTGTTCGAGAATCAATAGCTGAAGAAACCTGAAGAGCGATTCTTGTTGGGATGTTGGCTTTTATTAATCCTGTTATAACATTTACAGATGGTCTTTGTGTAGATAAAATTAAATGAATTCCTACGGCTCGAGACATTTGAGCTAAAGAAACTATTCCAGATTCTAATTCTTTTGGATAAGTTTGCATAATATCAGCAAGCTCATCTATAATAATGACGATATAAGGCATTTTTTCGTCTTCTTTTTCTTCTGGGTTTTCAGTTTTTTGTGTATTTTGATCGCTATTTTTGATTTTTTCTTTATATGAAGTGATGTCTCTAACTTTGTTTTCCTCTAAAATATCGTATCTTCTATACATTTCTTTAACAGCCCATTTTAAAGCTAAGATTGCTTTTTTGGGATCTGTTATAACTGGAGTTAGAAGATGAGGAATTCCATTATATAGTGTAAGTTCCACTCTTTTTGGATCAACCATTATAAATTTTAAATCTTCTGGGTTTAGTTTATACAAAAGTGAGTTTATTATTGCGTGAACTGTTACTGATTTTCCTGCCCCTGTTGCTCCAGCTATCAACATATGCGGGGCTTTTGCTAAGTTTATAAAAGTTGGATCTCCAGAAATGCTTTTTCCTAAAGCAAGAGGAAGAGGAAATTTGGATCCTATGTAAGAGCTTGCTTCGAAAAGTGGTCTTAGTCCAACCATTGTCTTTGAAGTGTTTGGAATTTCTATGCCCACCAAAGCTTTTCCAGGAATTGGAGTTTCCATTCGAAGAGTTTTTGCAGCAAGAGCCAGAGCGAGATCGTCTTGAAGTGAGGCGATTTTTGTAAGTTTTACTCCTTCTGCTGGCTTTAGAGCATATCTTGTAACTGTTGGGCCGACAGAAATTTCATCCATTTCCACCTCGATTCCAAAATTAGCTAAAGTTTTTTTGATAATATTTGCTTTTTCTTTAATATCTCCAACTTCTGGTTTTCCTTTGTCTGTAGATAGAATTTTAAGAGGTGGTAAAATTCCAGTTTTGTCTTGGTTTAAAATTTTGGATTTTAATTTTGAAGTTAAACTTTCTTCTGTTTTTTCTTCTTCTGTATTTTTTTTAGATAAGATGTTTAAAGAAAGTGGTTTTTTGATTTTTTCTTCTTGCTCTTGCTTTACTTTTTTTTCTTCAAAATCTTTTGAAATTTCTTCTTCTATTTTTTGAATTTCTTTTTCTTCTTTTTCGTTTAATTCAAAATTTTCCTCTTTCTCTTGTTTTTCTTTTTTCTTGAATTTTGGAACTCCGTCAAAAACGATTATTAAAGAAATTAAAGAAAAAATTAAAGTTAAAAAAACTGACATTCCAAATCCTAAATAATTTTCTATTTTTGAAATAAAAAAACCAACAATTCCACCTTTTTCAAAAAGAAGATCGATAAAACCAATTCCAAAAATTAAAAAAAATATAGATCCAACAATTTTTATTTTTGAAAAAGATTTTTCCATATTTTTGAAAAAAGAAACTGAAATAACTAAAAGTAAAAGTGGAATTAAAAAATATGCCAAACCAAAAAGAATATTTAAATATTTATAAATAAAATCTCCAAAAACTCCAGCTTGAGAAAAAGCAGACGCCATAAAAAAAACAAAAAGTAACACGAAAATTAAACCTGAAATAAAATTTATTGTTTCTTGTTTTAAATCTATTTTTTCAAAAAAAGAAGTTTTTTCTTTTTTTTGATTTACGGTTTTTTTATTATTTTTTTTTAAAACTTTTTTTTTAACTGACATTTTTATTTTTTATAATTATAACAAAAAAGTATTTTTATAGAAATTGTTGAAAAGGTTTTTAAGATTTTTTGTGGCGAATTTTTTTGGAAAAACAAAGTTTTTCCAAAAAAATTCGCCACAAAAAATAAAAAACTAACTTTCTCTTAAAATTTTTTCAGCTTGCGCAAATTCCTCCGGAATTTGCGCCTCCAATTCCAAAAAATCTCCATCTTTTTTTTGAAATTTTATTTTCCAAGCAAAAAGAGCTTGGGTTTCGAAAAATAAATTTTCTTCTGGATTTTCCCTTTTAAACAAAGCTCCCGCGTATAGATGGTCTGCTAAAATTGGGTGGTTATCGTATTTTAAATGCACACGAATTTGGTGAGTTCTCCCTGTTTTTGGCTTTACTTTCAAAAAAGAAAATTCTCCAAAAGTTTTTTTGGCAGTTAAAATTTTTTCATATTCTGTAATAGCCTCTCTTTCTTCTCCTCTAATTTCTCTATTTGTGGCCCAGCGACGAAAATCTTTTTTTGATCTTCCGATTGCTGTATTTATATTTTTTTTATCAAACTTAACATTTCCATAAACAAAAGCTAAATAAGTTTTTTCAATAATTCTTTCCTGAAATTGATTTTTTAAAAATAGAAAAAATTCTTGATTTTTAGCTACTAAAATAATTCCGCTTGTGTCTTTGTCTAATCTGTGAACAATTCCGGGGCGTAAAATTTCTGTTTTTTCATTTGAAATTATTGGCTCTCCAACATTTTTAAGCTCTGGATAATTTTCTAAAATCCAATCGCTTAAAGTTTTCTCTTCTGTTTTTTCATCTCCATGAACGGATAAATTTTTAGGTTTAAAAAGAGCCAACAAATCTTCGTCTTCATAAACAATTTTTATTTTTTTAAATTCCTCTTCTTTGTAATTCATTTTTATAAAAACATTTTAGCAAAAAAATAAAGAAAAAAATTTTTATTTATTTTAAAAAAGTATTAAAATTTAAATTGGTAAGTTTAATCATAAATGGAGAAAAAAAAAGACACAAACAAACCGTTCTTTAACACAATCCACAACGCTAAACATTGCTGAAGTTTTAGAATATCAAAACAGAGATGTGATTGAAAAACTCAAAGCAGAAAATGATTTTTCTGAAATTGTCGCAAAGTCTGTTTTTGAAGACACAAAGAGATTTTTAATCCTTTGTGCTCTTACTCCGAATTCTGGTTTTGTGCCAACAAAAATGATAGATCTTGGATGGCATCAATTTATACTCCACACCCAAGACTATCAAAATTTTTGCTTGGAATTTTTTGGCCGCCTTATTCATCATTCACCAAAAAAAATGCAAGGTGAGAGAAAAAGCGATAAATCTTTTTTAACGCTTCAAACAGCGCTTAAGACTTTTGGAAAAGATCTTTCTCAAAACTGGTCTTACAACGGAAAAGATATTCAGGATGTTGTCGCTGAAGTTTTAGAAGCCAAAGAAAGTGGTATTGTTGGTTTCATTAATTCTGATCCGTGT
Organism: Candidatus Paceibacter sp.; assembly: GCA_014237915.1. Classification (GTDB taxonomy): domain Bacteria; phylum Patescibacteriota; class Minisyncoccia; order Phycocordibacterales; genus JABACC01. The sequence continues at coordinate 458 of JABACC010000002.1, read as the reverse complement.
ACAGCTTGTGTTGAGCCAGACGACCCAAGTTATCCTGATGACTAATCAGGTGTTTGTAAAAACAGAGACACCCTTACTGCACATATGCGGTAAGGGTGTTGTTTTTTTAAAAAAAATTAAAAAATGTTAGCATTAAGAAAACAAAAACTAATGAAAAACAAAACAAAAACAGAATATAATTTTTATGAATATAATACAAAAACAAAGTATGGAAATTTTGAAGCTTTACTTTTTGTTCCTAAAAAAAAGGTTGAAGGTTTTGTGGTTTATGTTCACGCAGACAAATTATCTGGCCCTTGGAATAGCCTTTTTTATGCCAAAAATTTCTTAAATGAAAATTACGCGGTTTTAATGCCTTCACAGGCTGGGTTTTCATATTCTGGAGGAGTAAGAGATTTTTGTGGCCCAAAGACCGTGGAAGGAATTTATAAAATAATTAATGAAGTTTTGGAAGAGAA
>JABACC010000012.1 GCA_014237915.1 Candidatus Paceibacter sp. | reverse complement strand
GGGGTAATAACCATTATACGATAGCCACCATATTTTTTCTTAAAAAGATTTTTGATTTTTTTCAAGTTCCGGAACCACTCTGATTCACTACCTTGGGGGTAATAACCATTATACGATAGCCACCATATTTTTTCTTAAAAAGATTTTTGATTTTTTTCAAGTTCCGGAACCACTCTGATTCACTACCTTGGGGGTAATAACCATTATACGATAGTAACTATATTAATTTCAATAAAAATATTTTTATTGAATTAAAAAATTATAACAAATTTTTTTAATTTTAAATTATTTAATGTTAAAATTTTTGGTAAACGCTCAGGTGGTGGAATTGGTATACACGCATGGTTGAGGGCCATGGCACTTTGTGCATGCGGGTTCGAGCCCCGCCCTGAGCACATATTTTAATTACCGAGATATTCAAATATTAAATTAGCAGTGAAGAAAGTTGGAGTAAGTGTAGCTCCAGTATTAGAAAAATATTGAGCCACAACACTCTCTCCTGCGGTAATAAATACTGCTCTACTTAAAGTAATAGAGGTTTCTTCTTGACCTGAAACAATTCCATTTGAAGCTCTTAGTCTTCTTCCTGTATCTCCTGCCACAACTACTTCTAAAAATACTGCTGCTTGATTATTTCCACCAGAGTTTTCTTGAAAAATTGCATCGGTTTGCATTTTGTAATATCCAGTTTTATTTACTGTTACTGAACCATCCACGTTTAATGTGAAATTTGGATTACTGTAAAATTCAGTATTAAATACCACATCTACTGGAACATCGCTTACATTTGGGGGGGTGACTGGGAAAAATTGGACTTCATAATAATTATCTTTAGTGTTGACTGTTCCATTAGTAACCAAGTCACCATTCAAAATAACTTGCGGTTCTACCGCATCGTTATCAAGTGTCAATATTCCGTTATATTCTGTTATATCTGCATCTACTATTTGTATTGCGGGAGAATTTGCATAATCTACCCCGAAAGTAAAACTATCACTTGAGGTATCAAAATGCATATCAAGGTTAGCTGTTCCGTTTGTAATTCTCAACGGAGAAGATGAGCTGTCTATCTTACTAAATGTAACCCCCCCTAAACCATTTAAAACCATTCTATCAGTTAAAGTTGTAGTTTCTCCTGCTAATTGAAACTTTAAATCCATTGGAATACTTGAGGTTGTGGCATTTCCTGCCATTCCTCCGATAATTCTTCCTGCGTTTCCAAAACCTCCTGATCCACCATTATAAGCTTGAAATAATATTGAACCAACATCGTCTCCATCTAATAAATCTCCTCCCGTGTCTCTACTTTTTCTAAAGTTAAAAATAGAGTGTGCTCCTGCAACATCTGATTGTGTTTCTAAATAATGATTAGCTTGATTTCCTGAACCATTAGTTCCAAAAATATGTAGTGCAGCATTGCTGTTCGGAAAAGCTTCAAGGGGTGTTTTATCTCCTCTGTAGATTGCCATATTATTATTTAAAGTAAAATCTCCATTGAAAATCCAGTTTCCATCGTTATCCCAGTTTCCTGTTGTGTCATAGTTTGCACTGGTGTCAAAACCTGAGTTTAAATCAACCCACCCAGTATTTCCTCCATCATCACTTTCTTTTAAATATAGTGTTGGTGTTCCAGCTACTGGTTTATATACCAAAAGAGAGCCTAAAACTCCGTTTACTGAACCTTCTGGGTCAATAGTTGATATGTGAAAGTCTGATCTGCCTCCGTTTGTAGTTTCGTCTATTATTTCTAAAACTGGACCGTTATCACCAGACCCCGTTAGCCTACTTAAGCTAAGTCCTCCTGTTATTGAAGTTCCGACTCCTTTAAAAATCATCTGTCCTCCAGATGCTATTTGGCTCTGTCCTCCAATATCTAAATCAAAAGCTCCTGAAACTGTTTGGTTTAATGCTCCAGTGGTGGCTAGTTCAATGTAATTATTTAAATCTGTTTCTAAGGCTATTTTTTCCCAACCTGTATTAGAAACGGTGGCGCTTTTTTTTAAATAAAGATTTGAGTCTGCTCCGTTTGTTTCAAAAAATAAAGATCCTCCCGATTCAGTAATAACACCTTCTGGAGTTGACCCTGCAACATGTATCATGGTTTCATATCCATCAAATTCATTTTCTAAATCTAAAACAAGGGTATTATTTGTTGAGAAAATTTTCATTCCGTTGGTTGCCGAAATATTTACTGAACTACTCCCGAGAGAAATAGATGAATTAGAGCCTTCTTTTGTAATATTTAAAAGATCATTGCCGATATCATAACTAATACCTCCTAAATTATCTCCAAGTAAGTTTGCAAAATAATACCCGAATATTCCAGAATCAACATTTCCCATAAAAATATTTCCTGTCATGTCTCCTCCGGTAAGTGGTAAAAAACCTGCTCCAGCAAAAGGATCTGTCCACTCAAGAGAATTTCCAGAAGACGGATAAGATAAAACTTGTCCATCAGTTCCTGCTGTTGATGGTAGAACATACGCATCGTTAATTGCTGTTGCTCCTGCTATGCTTATTTGGCCATTTGCATATTTTAAAAAAGTATCTCCGATGTTTATTTGATTGCTGCCAGCCCAAGTAATATTCGTGCCATCAGGATCTATATCGTATCCCACAAAAAGATTATTTTCTCCTGATAAACTTTCTCCTACACTAGTTCCTGACTCATGACCTATTATAGTGTTGTAATCTGCTTCTATTAAACCTGTCGGGTTTCCTGCGTTATAACCCAAAAACATATTATAAGTTCCACCATAAAGATTATATCCAGCATTATTTCCTAAAAAAATATTTCTAAGACCTGCATCTAAACCGTAACCAGAACTATCCCCTATTAAAATACTTTCCTCTATGAGGCCTGTGTTTGCCGAATATCCTGCGTCGTCTCCTATTAAAATACTCTTGGGGGCACTTGTTAGTCCAGCCCCTCCCAAACTAGATGTTGTTCCGATATAAGAATCACCAATATAGTTTATTGCTCCTAATCCAGAGCTTATGTCAGCCCAAACTAAGGATGTTCCTGATGAAGGGAATATTAAAACTTGTCCATCTGTCCCTGCACTATTTGGAATAATATACTCATCGTTAATATTTAAATGCCCTGATAATTTTATATTTCCATCAACTTCTAATTTAGAAGAAGGATCTAAAACCCCAATCCCAACATTTCCTAACTCATCAACTACGAAAGGTGTCGTGTCTGAAGATTCATCGTTTACCTGAAAAGAGTTTGCAGAACCAAGTTGGGTTATGGTTAACGCTGAATTTGAATTGTCTGTAACTTCCAAGGTATCTGCTATATCTGATCTTAAAAAAGATGATGAGTCTATTCCGTCTAGAGTATTTGAATCCTCGGTCTCTTTTGAATAAAAAGATGTTGGTACGGATCCTAGTTCTTTTGCTGGAGATAATGTTTCATATGTTGGTGTGACCGTATCGGCTGATCCTCCAATATTAATTTCTAAATATAGTGTTTGATTAAAATCAATGGCAGAAAGTGAGGTTGTCTCTCCAAGTAAAACAGAAAAAAGTCCATTACTTGTGGGAATTCTGTTTACTTCAATATGTTCTTCTTCCCATAAGTTGTCTGAGCAAACATTACCTGAAAGTGTGGTACAAAGTTTAAATTTAAAATTATAATTATCGTCTGGAATAACATTTCCATTATTATCATAAAGTTTTCCTTGATAGTTTATTTTTTCTGTTATAGCAAAAGTTTGAGAATAAGAAAATAAAATAAAAGAAAATAATAAAATTGTAAAAATTAATTTTATATTTTTTATTTTTTTTAAAAGAATTAGTTTCATATTATTTTTTAAGAAAAAATTTATTTAAAGCGCTTAAAATTTTTGATTTTTCAACGCCCTCTTTATAGTTATTTTTAACATATTCCTCAAGTAAAACCAAAGTTTCTGTGTCTCTGTTTTTTAATAACGATATTAGCTCCGGAGCTTGTGTTGAAAATTTAGTAATAGTTAAAATTAATTTATTTTTTTCATAAAAAATAAAAAACCAAAAACCTCCACTAAAAAATAATATTGCTGAAGAAAAAATTAAAATAATTTTTTCTTGACTGCTTAATTTTTGAAAAAAATTAGTTTTTTCTTTTACTGTAAAACTTAAAACATTAGAATTAATTTCTACTTGATAAGAATCTTCAAGTTTTTTATCTATTTCTAAAAAATCAGTTGCTAAAATAATTCTAATTTCTGCTGTATAATTCCCTGTTTTTTCGGGAAGAAAAAACAGATTTTTCAACTCTCTCTTTTTTATTTCAGTATTTTTTTTAATTTCTAAAAAATCAATTTTTTCTTCTGAATTATAAAAATGCCGAGTTGAAATAACTTTATTTTCTAAATCTTTAATTACTAAAAATCCTTTTAAAATTGATTCTAGGGGGAAATTTTCTAAAGAATTATTTTTTTTAAAAATGATTTCTAAATCCAAAAAACCATTTAAATAAAAATCTTGTTTTGGAAAATTAATTTCTACCAAAAGAGGATTTTTTTTATACTTTGAGATAATTTCTTCATTATTGTTTTTTTTATCCTCTTTAACACTCTCTGGGTTTTGATTTTCAAAACTAGTTTCTTTTTTTATTATATATTGCTCTTTATCTTCTGCCTGAAAATTTATATCCTCAACTAGTCCTGTATCGCTATCTTCTTCAAGAATATTTTCTTCATCACCGTCTTTATTTAAAAAAGAATTTATTATAGATGAAGAGGTTCCATGATTTTTACTACCACCTCCACTTCTTGTGGTCGGTGTTGTTGTATCGTCAAGCGGGTTTGTTATTAAAACATTCACACTAGAATCTTCAGTATTTGCAAAAGATTGAGATTGTAAAAAAAATAATATTAAAAAAATCAAAGAAAAAAATATTTTTTTTTCAGTTAAAATTATTTTTTTAAAATATCTTTTCTTAACAAATCTTTTTTTATTTTGTTTTTCTTTCTCTCTTTCCATATATAAACAATAAAGACTAAAATAATAATTAATAAAATTATAGAAAAAATTAAAAGATAAGACGGGCCGGAAAATCCAAAAGAGCTTTCTATTTCTAATATTTTATCTGTAAGTCCATAAGTTACATTTGAATTAACTGAATATTTTCCATCAGGAAGCTTTGAATCTAAAAAATCTAATCTAAATTCTTTTGTTTCTTCTGGTTTTATATATTCAATATTTTCTGGAATTAAAACTTCAGCAACTTTAAAATCAAATTCATTCAAAACATCTATGTTTCCACTTATTTTTTGATAAATATTTCCATTATTTTTAATACTTAAAACAAAGATGGTTTTTTCCTCCTCCTCTTTTATTTCAAATGATTCAGTTTCTAAAGAGTCATCTATTTCAAAAACTATTTTTTCCTCTTCTTTTATAAATTCACCACCTTTTTTAAAAATAAAATTTAATGTTGCCTCAAATTCTCCTTCGTTTATATTTTCAGTCCAGCTTGGATTAAAAGATCTTTCAATTTTTGGTAAAACAAAGTTTAAATTTCTGTTTACAGGAATTTCGTCTAGTGTAAGTTTTTTTCCATCTTTATCTAAAAAAGAAAAAATATTTAAAATTTTATTTCCCTCTTTTAAAAGAGCGACACTTCCTTTTGGGCTTACATGTATGTTTCCTTCATTTTTAAAATTTATATCAAAAACAACTCCTTGGTCTGAATAAATTTTTTCTTCTTTTATTTTAAAATAGTTAACTTCTCCATCATAAATCTCCTCTCCTGAAACTTGAACAAGTAGTAGTGACGCGACTCTTGCTCTAAAAGAAACACCTGAACTTTCTGCTAACACAGGGCCGTAAATTAAAGCTCCATATTTTCCACCCGGAACAGCGTTTTCTGGAACAGAAACACTAACTTTTACATTTTTTTCCTCGTTTGGCCCCAAAGAAATTCTTTTTTCTTCAAAAGAAATCCAAGAAGAAATATTTCGAAAATCGTCTTCTTCTATGTTTTCTGCAACTGGATATCCGTTTTCGTCATGAGAAACATAAGTTTGAAATTCTGCCTCCATTACTTGATTATAATTTTCGTTATTAATTATTGTCAGTCCAAAACTTTTTGTCTCTCCTGGAGAAATTTCTAAATTTGTTCGGAGTGGCCTAACTCCTGCTCCTGAAACACCGAAAGATATTTCAAAAAACAAAAAAGATATAAAAAATATTAATAATAGTTTTTTTAAATTTTTTCTTATCATAATAATTTTAATATTAAATTACTAATTATTACCTCAAAAAGAGGCAATATCAATAAACTAATTCTTTAAAAAGAAGGAACAGCTGTATAAGTTAGTATTCCTTCATATTGATCTGATGGAATTGTAAAGTCTACATTTAACATATAGAAGATTGTGTGAAGAGCTTGGTTTGTTAAAGATGAAAAACCAAGGGTTCCTATGTCTGTATCAGAAGTGTCACTAGAAACTAAAGTTGCTGCAGCGTTTGCAAAAGATTGGGCACCTTCGTTTGTTTCTGTGGAAGGATCTGCTGCAGTAGCATTTGTTGTTAAATTAACTCCATCAGCATCAGAGCCATCGCCATTATATGCAATGTATCCAAAAACGTTTTCGGCAGCTAGGGCGTCTCCAGAAGCGATAATTCCTGTTGTGCCTGCTCCGTCAAGTTGAGCAGCTGCAACCTCTGTTCCGTCAAGAGAGGCTTGGATTATGTATCCAGAATTTGCGTTAGTTGCTACATCTATTATTGAATACTGAGAAAAGTCTTCCCCTGAATTAACAGATGGATTTGCTGTTATATCAATACTAGTTTTATCAAGGCTCATTAAAAGAGCTGGTTGGACAAAGACTGTAACTAAAACATTATTTGCCCAACTTAAAACAGCTGATCCTATTTCTAATAAATTTCCATCTGAATCTCTAACTTCTAGTGAAATTGAATATTGACCTTCAAGTTCTGGAAGTTCAACTGAGTCTATAGATAGCTCGTATTCAACTCCTACTCCTCCTGCCTGTGTTAATTCAACGATATGGTCTCTTCCTGATTGGGTATCAGTATAAGTATAATCAACAGGTCCTAGAGATTGTAAGGCTCCAGTGTCTTCAATTGTTCCAATACTTCCAAAAATATCTGGAACTGAAACTATTATTTCATCTGCTAAAATTAAATCTGTAGTAGGGGTAAAAGAAACTATTAAGTCCTGATTAATGTTTCTAATTTCTGTTTCTGCGGTATGTAGAGAAGCCGTTGTTGCAACCGATCCTGCTGCGGAATGTGTTTCTCCTCTTGTGACAGTAAGATTGTTTACTGTTATGTTTGTAATATCTACAATTTCATCTTCTATTAGTGCAAGTCCTACCACAAGTGCCGAGCCATCAACAACATCTATACTTGTGGCTACTGCGGTGATATCTGCAGAAAGTGTTGTAACTTTTTCTGTGTCAATTGCCACAGATAGATTTGTATTACCTGAAAAATCATCAATGGCAAAAACATTTCCGGTAAAAAGTAAAAGTGCTAAAAGAACAACTAAAGCACTTATCTTATTTAAAACTTTTTTCATATATAAAATTAATTTAATTTATAATAATTTTAATTTTGTGCCTTTATTATACAATAAAAAACGATAAAGAACATTTTTGTAAAATATACAAAAGACTATGGTTTAATTATATCATAGAAAAATTAAAAAGCTGGCATTATTGTGAAAAAAATATTTGTGGTATATTCTCCTGAGCCTACAACGGTATTTTCATCAACTTCTGCCCCAAAATAAATTTTTTGGTCATCTCCATTGTTGTCTGTGTAAGCATTTCTGTTAGAAACATTAAATCCATCTGGGCCTATTTTTACCCACTTACCTCCTGAGCTTTCATAATCATTAGAGTTTCCCCAAGTAGCTGAATCAAAATTTTCAGATTCTGTTCCGAGGTGAATTCCCCAACCTGTTCCTCCTGTTAAAGAATTTGGCCAATAATCAGGAGCAATGTTTGGAATTGGATTAATCAAAAAAGAGTTATTTTGAATATTTATTAAATTTTCAGAAGATGAAGCTACTGAAAAAACATATCCTGATGGACTGTTTGTAAAAATATTACATTCTATATCATTAAAGCCGTAACTAAGGCTGGCTTTTCCATTTAAATTTATTGAGGATAATGAAATATTTTTATCTTCACAAGAAAATCCTATTTCATAATCATCTTTTTGTAAAAACCCTGATTGTACAAAATAAGAATTGCTCGAATTTTCCGATGAAGAAACTTCTCCAGCAGAATCTAAAAAAATATAATTTGCAGAAGAAGATTCATTTCCTAAAAAATTAAGTAAGTCTTTTGATATAGAGTAATTTGTACTAGACATTTCGGCAGACAAAAAAAACGGCAGACAAATAACTAAAAATAATATTTTTTTAAAAAACATCTTAGTAAAAATTATACAATAAAATTTCTTATAAAAATAATTTTAAAAAATTTAAAAAATTTAAAAAAAATGTATAATAAATAAGATCACTTTATTTTCTAGCTAAAAATTTTTTAGGGATCTGAGAGTTAGTGATTTTTTTTGGAAAATCCGCACAGAACCCACCTAGGTTTATTCCTAGAAAAAATTGAGTGATCTAAATAAAAAATCCGTTTTACGGATTTTTTATTTTTTTAAATTAACCACTAAATCCTGATTCTAGATCTTCTTTGTTTTTTTTCAAAGCTAAAATTTGTGAAGGGTCTGAAGAAATTATTTGATCTTCTGTGTATGAAGCAATTATTTTTACAGCCACATGTTTTGTTCCAGCAAAGAAAATTCCTTCTCCAACATTTGACTCTAAGAGTAAAAACTTTTCTTCATTTGTGAGATTGAAAACTTCTTGGAGTTGATCTATGGCGATTGGTGATTGTTTTAAAAGAAGCTGAATTGATGAGTTTGTAATAATTGGTATTCCGTATGGAGAGTGTAAAAAATCATTTACATCTTGAGTTATGGTGGCAAGACCTAAATAATATTTTCTACCTCTTTTTGCCATTCCAAATAAAAAAGAAGCTGCGTCTTCTGATTTCATCATGGTCCAAGCCTCGTCTATAACCAAAAGTCTTTTTTTAAGTTCTCTTCGAACAGAATTCCAAATAAATTGTGTAATTAAAAACATAGCAACCGGCCTAAGTTCATCCTCCATATCTCTTATAGAAAAAACAACAACTTTTTTGTTGATATCAACATTCGAAGGTTTGTTTATAAAACCAGACCAGGTTCCTGTTGTATATTTTGAAAGTTTAGAAACCAAACTTGAAGAATTTTCCATTCCCGCTAAAACAAGCTCAAAATCTGATAAAAGTGGTGGCTCGATATTTTCAAAATTTGATTCTGGTGTAATATCTTTTAGTGCGTAAGTTTCTGTAATGGCTTTGTCGATAGTGGCGTCTTCTTCTGGTGTTATTCCTCCGAAAACAATCCTAAAAAAACCAACAAGAGAAACAATGTGTGAGCGTAAAACGTTTGAACGGGATTCATCTTCTGCTGGAGCTGGGAGATCAAAAGGATTTATGTGATGGTTTGATGTTAATGATATATTAAAATATCTCCCTCCCATTGCTTCTGCTAAATATTCGTATTCTCTTTCTGGATCGATAACAATTACCTCTGTATCAAACATTAATGTTCTTAAAATTTCTAATTTTAAAGCGTAAGATTTTCCTGATCCTGATGCAGCGAAAGTAACAGAGTTGTAATTTGGCATCGAAAATCTGTCGAATAAAATAAGAGAAGAGTTGTGTCTGTTTATTCCGTGTAAAATTCCTTTATCTGAGGTTAGGTTAAAAGAAACAAAAGGAAAAATTGAAGAAAGAGGTTCTGAATTTAATTTTGAGTGAATTTGAAGGTGGTCTTGGTTTAAAGGTAAAACAGATTTAAAACCTTGTTCTTGTTGAAAAACAGCTGGTCTGACATAGATTAGTTTTGATTCTAAAATTGTTTTTATTTCTGTTTCTGTTTTATCTAAATCTTTTTGATTATCTCCATAAATAGTTATATAAACACCAACTGAAAAAAGTTTTTCTGTTGCTTGTTGAAGTTTGTCTCGCAGAGCTTCTACGTTTAAATACGCAGAATCTAAAGTAGGATCTCTTACAAGGCCCTTACTTTCTCTGTCTCTTATCTGGCTTTGAATTTCAGCAACTTTTCTTTGAAATTTTTTTAAAGCATCTTTTGTATCAACTGGATTTATAAAAATTGAAATATCAAATTCTTTATCTAAATTTATCATTGGAGAAAACCAATTATCCTGTAAAAATCTTGGGTAAGAAATAACAAAAAAAGTTCTGGCTAGTTTATCTCCCAGATCAAGCTCTTTTGGTTTCACGGCTAGTGCGTGCGGCGCGATAATATCTTTTAAATCCAAAACCGCAGCCTCATAAATTTGTTTAGGTAGTATTGGATTAAATTGATTTTCTTCTTTTTTTTTAAAATTAAATAAAGCCATAAAATTATTTTTTAATAGATGTATTATTTTCTAACCCTGCCCCTGTATAACCTTGCTGTTCACCTGGGTTAAACATTTTATACAAAACTTCTAAAACTTCTTCTGTTCCGAGTCTTGCCATTGTAATTCCCGAACGAGACATTCCTGAAATTATTAAATTTGTTCTTTGTTCTAACTGACTTTTTGCTTCTTCAAACAAAAGCTTGTTTTCTTTTTTTTCTTTTTTTGGCAAAATTTTTGATAAAAAACTATTTTTTCCAATTTGACCAGCAGAAAAAGGTTTGTAAGAAGAAACTATATAAAAATTTTTATCCATTATATCTACAGATTCTGTAAAATTTTTTATAAAAGAAATATATTCTACTGTTTGCATTTTTATAAGTTCATTCGTTTGGTTTTTCATTCTTCCTTCTAGAAGGTCGATATAGGGCTCTATGTTTAAATTTCTAGACTGAACACAAATTTGAATAGAAAAATCTAAAAGATTTAAAAAACTAGCAAAAGAAGAAATAATTGACATTTGCTCTTCGTATGATTTTAAAGAAAAATTTAAAGATTTTACAAGTAAAACAGAGACGAGTGTTTCATCTTCCAAAACAACTGTTCCTCCTTTTATTTCTTTTATTGGAACAAAGTCTTGTGATGATTTTTTTATTGTTTTTTCTGCCATTTTAATTTTATCTATTATATTCTCCGATATCTAAAGACCAAGCAATATCTTTTAGGCGTGATTTTGAAATTTGAGGAATATTTTTTTCAATTTTTGCTTGAGAAATATTAGCAAAAAAATCTTCATCTGAGCTGTTTTGTAAATTTTCATCCTTTTTTTTCCAAAGATATTTTTTAGTTGAAATTAAATAATAAAAAAAAGATTCTATATAGAAAATAAACGGTCTTTCATTAACTTTTAAAAAAGCAAAAGCAAGACCAACCGCCACAAAAGGAGCACTTAAAATAATTTTTATAATAACACTTAAACTTCCTAAAAAAGTAAAAAATAAAAAAGCAAGGCCTCCTGAGCCAGCAATATATAAAAATTGCTTCCAAGTAAAAGGCCCTACGACTTTATCTTCAACTTCAATAAACTGGGGAATCTCAAATCTCATGTTTAAATTATAACACAAGCGTTTTGAAAAAATTACATACAAGAAATACAGGTATTTGCAGACGGATTTGCCATTATTCTTTCACCTTCAATTTCTCCTTGGCATTTTTCACATTTTCCATAATTTCCATTTTCGATATTTTCCAAAGCTTTTTCTACATTTTTTAATCTGGTTTCTAAATCTCCTAAAAGAGCATTGTTTGTTAAAATCATTTCCTGTTCGTCTGCTTGATCTATATCATCATTAACATCGTTTGGAGCATAATCTTTTTCCTCTTTTACAATAAATCCTCCTGGATCTGAACTATCTTTTACTCCAATTTTTTCAATATCTTTTAATAAATTTTCTCTTTGCTCCTCTAGATGAGCTTTTTGTTTATCTATATTCATATGAAACATTATACCAAAATAAAAAAATATGTGTATAAGTTATGGGGAAAATTTTATTTTTTATGTTAGTCTTAGTCTATTATTAGATTAATAAATTTTTTTGTTATGTCAGATTTAAAAGCTCTTTGCATGAAATGTAGAGAAAACAATAAACCAACAATGCAAACAATGAACGACCCAAACGTTGGAAACATGAAAAAAAAAGATGGAACAGTTATGCCAAATAGATATGCAGCTCAAGGAAAATGTGATAACTGTGGAGGAAATATGTATAAAATTTTATCCAAAGCCGACGCTGAAAAATATATGTAATTTTTTGAAAAATTTTATAAAAACAAAAGCTCCTTACGGGGCTTTTGTTTTTATTTAAAATTATTTTATATTAAAAAAATTAACTGCATTTTTTATTAAAATTTTATTACATTCTTCAAAATCTAAATTTTTAACTTCTGCGATTTTTTTAACAACCTCTTTTACAAAAACTGGATTGTTTTTCTGACCTCTAAATGGTTTTGGTGTGGCGTAGGGAGAATCGGTTTCTGAAAAAATTTTTTCAATCGGAACCTCCTTTACCACTTCGTCTAAATCAGCAAAAGTTATAACTCCTGGAAAAGAAATAAAAAACCCTCTTTTTATAACTTCTTCTGCGATTTTTTTATTTTCAGTAAAAAAATGAAAGTTTGCTCTTATTTTTCCATTATATTTTTTTTGTTTTTTATCTAAAATTTCAAAAGTGTCGAAATGTGCGTCTGAGTTTTTAAAAGAACGAACGTGTAGCATTAAAGGAAGATTATTTTTTATAGAAAAATCAATTTGTTTTTCAAAAAGATTTTTTTGGCGGATTTTCTCTTCGAGAAAATCCGCCTCAGAAATTTTTCCAATTTCTAAATCTTTTTTTGGCCAATAATAATCAAGCCCACATTCGCCAATACAAACAGCTTTATTTTTGTTTTCGTCTAAAATTTTTTGATAAAAATTCTCGTCAAAAATTTCAGTTTTATTGTCAACTGGGTGCTGGCCAATTGAGCAAAAAATATTTTCATTATTTTTTGCAAGATTAAGCGCTTCTAAACTTTCTTTTTTATCTGTTCCAATAGCAATTGTAAAAACTCCTAAATTTTTCATTTGTTTTAAAATTTTTTCTCTTTCCTCTTTTAATTTAAAATCATGAGGGTGAGAGTGAGCGTCAAAATAATTTATTTTCATTTTTTGATTTTATCATATGGGGTAAATTTATTTGAGTGAAAAATTGCTCCGCAATTTTTCACTCAAACAAATTTCCAAAACTTTTCTTGACTTTTTTTCTTTTTTCTGCATACTTAAGTTTGGTGTCATTTAAAACAACGGAGTTTACTATGATACAAATTCTTAAAAAAATAATCCTATTTTTTTCACCAGTTCAAAAAAATAAAGGAAGCACCTTGGGTGTATTCACTATTTTTCAAGAAGCTGGAGAGAATGCCTCCTCAGCTCTTTCCGTTGTTCAGATATGCGAAGAGAACGCTGGTGCTTTCTTTGCGTTTATTCAAAAAACTAAGGAGAAGGCTTGGGCTTTCTTTGCTTTTTTTCAGAAGAGTGAGTATGCTAAGGCTTGGTTTTTGATTTTTCAAGAAGCTAAGTGGGGGGCTGAAGCTGGCTTTTCCGTTTGTCAAAAAGCTTACGTGGCTGAAGCTGCCCTTTCCTTTTATCAAAAAGCTGGAAAGAACGCCTTCTCCGTCTCTTCATTTGTTCAGAGAGCTGGAACAGATGCTTTTGCTTTCTTTGTTTTTTTTCAGAAAGTTGATTGGGGTAATGCTGGTGCTTGGTTTTCAGTTTTTCAGATGGCTGAGGAAGATGCTTTTGCTTGGTTTTCAGTTTTTCAGATGGCTGGAGGGAAGGCCCGAGGTTTTGCTATCGTTCAGATAGACGAGAGCGGAGTAAGGCTTCTGGGGTTTTCTGTGAAAAAAAATTCGGTAGCTGAAGAGGCTGCCAGCTGATTGATCTTTGAGCCGCGCTGAAATATTTAGCGCGGTTTTTTTTATTTAACTAAAATCAATTTTTTCAAAAAGAGGTTTTTCTGGTTTTTGATTTTTTTCAATTGCTTCTAAAATTTTTTCTGAAGACTCTGGCATTAAAAATTTTAAATATTGGGCAATTAAAAAAAGTTTTTCTAAAAGATAAATTAAATCATCCCGAACAGAAATGTCGTTTTGTTTTATTTTTTTATAAGGTTTTTCGTTTGTAATAAATTTATCTAAATCAGAAATTTTCTGCCAAACAAAATCTGCATATTTATTAAAGTCGTAATCTTTTAAAGGAAGATTTTCAAAATCTATTTTTGGTTTTTTTTCAAGCCTAAAGTTAAAGTCTTGCGACATTTTTAAAATTCTATTTGTTAAATTTCCAATTCCATTAACTAAATTTGCCATATACGCTTCGTGAAAAATTTTTTTAGAAAAATCTGAATCTTCGTGGTTGTTTATGTGGCGAATAAAAAAATATCTCAAAGCGTCTGTGTTATATTTTTCTAAAATTTCTTCTGGTAAAATAACATTTCCCAAAGATTTTGACATTTTAATTCCACCTTCTCCATTAATAAAACCATTGATAAAAATTTTGTCTGTATTTTTTATGTTTGTAGAAAAAAGCATAGCTTGCCAGATAGCACTTTGTTGGCGAAGATTGTCTTTTCCGGCAATTTGAAAAACTTCTCCTTCTTGCCAAAATTTTTTAAAATTATTATCATCTTCTTTGCCCCACCCTAAAGCTGAAATGTAGTTCACCAAAGCGTCAAACCAAACATATATTACATGGTCAGAATCGTTTGGAACTTCAACGCCCCAAGGCATTTTTTCTTTTTTTCTTGAAATTGAAAAATCCTTTAAATCTTTTTTTACAAAATTTTCAATTTCTTTTTTTCTAAAATCTGGAATAATTGGATTTTTTTTAAAATATTTTAATAAACTTTTTTCAAATTGGCTAAACTTAAAAAAATAATTTTCCTCTTCTATGATTTCAATTTGATTATTTAGGTGTAGGGGGCAAATTCCGTCTTCAAGCTCTGAATCTGTTTTTTCAAGCTCACAACCAAAACAATATTTTGATTTGTAATTTTTTTTATAAATAAAACCATTTTCAAAACAAATTTGCCAAAATTTTTGAGCAGATTTTTTATGATCTTCGTCTGTTGTTCTTACAAAATTATTATGAGAAATATTTAATTTAGGTAAAATTTCTGAAAAATTTTTTGACATTTTATCTGCATATTCTTTGGGTGTTAAATTTTCCTTTTCTGCATTTTCTAAAATTTTTTTTCCATGTTCGTCTGTGCCTGTGTTAAAAAAAACATTTTCCTTCCCCAAAATTTCTCTTTTATATCTTGCTAAAACATCCGCTCTAACAATTTCCATTGCAAAACCAATGTGGGGTTTTCCGTTTACATATGGCAAGGTTGTTGTTATATAAAAAGTTTTTGCTTTTTTTTTTTTATTTAAAATATTTGAAAAAAAATTCATTTTTTATTTTTATTATTTTTTAAAAATTAATACTAAAAATTAATTTTTTAATTTTTAGTAAGATCTACTTCTTTTTCAAGTCCTCTAGCAATTTCTTTTTCCTGTTTTTTTTCAACATCTTTTATAAATTCCATAAAAGCAGCTGCGATTGGAATTGATAGAATTATTCCTAAAAAACCAAAAAGCTCAGCTCCGATAATAAGTGAAATAATAACCAAAAGAGCGGGAACTCCCACTAAATTTTTTACCACCATTGGATATAGAAAATTATTTTCTATTTGCTGTAAGACAAGATAAAAAACAGCCACAACTCCCAAAGTTCCAACTCCTCCAGAGATAAAGGCGATAAAAAGTGCCGGAATTGCAGCAAGCATTGGCCCTAAAACTGGAACAAATTCAGCAAGGGCCGCAAGAGTTGCGAGTAAAAGCGCGTTAGGAACACCAATTAGCCATAGTCCGACAAAGGTTATCGAGCCCATAATGGCCGCCAAAATAAACTGGCCTATCATCCAACGTCCGATTTTTCTTTGTGACCTTTTCCACAAATCTATAATATAGTTTTGATATTTAACTGGGGTGATAATTTTTAAAAATGAATCTATGCCATGATCTTGAATAGCAAAATAAAAAGACAAGATAATAATAAGAAAAAAATTTAATAATCCTCCAAAAAAAGCTCCCGCAAAACCAAAAAAGAAATTTTTAAAAGATGTTGCCAAAGAGTCTAAAGAACCTAAGTTTTCAACACTTGGAGAATCTATAAATTTTTCTTCAAATGAAGAAAAAAAAGAGGCGAAAAATTCACTATCTTGTTTTTTCTCTTCCAAAAATTCTCCCAACCCTTCAAGCCAAACAGGCAAGTCTGTAATTAAATTAGATGTTTGATCGACGATCGGTGGAATTAAAAAAGCAGAAAAAACAAAAATTGAAAAAATCAAAATAATATAAACAATTGCAACAGCAAAAATTCTGCTAACTTTTATTTTTTGGAAAGCAATAATTGCTGGCTCGATGGCTGACGCGATAACAACTGATGTTAATAAAATAAGAGCCAAAGCTTGAAATTTCCAAATTGCTAAAATTAGAAATATAACAAAAAAAAGTCTAAATATAGAATCGTAGTTTATTTTAACGTTTATATTTTTGTTCATTTTTAAATTTTAACATAAAATTTTTATGTTAAAAGTTTTAGTTTTTTAAGGAACGACAACACCTTGGTCTAAATTAAAAGCTGGATCTGTTGATAATATTGTATTTCCAGAACTTGCTGTATTGTAAACAGTAGCTTCAATTTTAGAAGAATAACCATTAATTTTTTTCTCTGACAATAACTCTGCTGTTTTTCCAATTTGGTTTTCGGAAGGAATAATGTCTAAACCAAAAATAATTTCCAGTGGAGCTGTTGAGTAGCCCGTTCTTTTTTGCAGCTGTCCTATGTTCCAAATTATTTTTCTTTCATTCTCTTCATATCTAAAATTTGCATTTGGGTTTGAAATGTTTTTATTGTAAGAAACGTTTGGTGGTAAAGTCGCGCTAACCTCAACATTCTGTAAATCTAAAATTGTGTTAGAAACAGACCAGTAAACCGTGTACGAATTTTTTTCATTAGCTTTTGGGTTAAAATTTGTATCATTTTTAAAAGGCCCCACAGACTTAACAATTCTTTCAGAGATAGATAAGTTTGTTTCAGGAAAAATTTCTTTTTCAATACTGAAATTATCTCTTGTTCTAACACCTGAATCATTAAAAGACCTTCCTGAAATATTAAAAATTAATTTTGATTTTAACTCTTCTTCAGATAACGCAATAACATCGTCGGTATTTTTTAAAGAAAAGTTAAAATCTAAACTTAAACTTTTTTTTGAGTCTATTTCAAAATTTTCTCCCAAGACCTGGCTATCCCAATTTATTTTATTTTCCAAAGATGAGTAAAATCCTGTTTTTGGAATAATGCTTCTTTTTTCAAAAATATCTCCTTCGAAAAATAAACCTGCTTCCAAATCAGAAATTTTTCCAAGAGAGTTATTTTCAAGTAAAATTTTAAAAGAATTTCTTTCTCCTGGTCTTATAACGAAAAAATTTTCCTCGTTGTCAGCCATTGTTATTGAGATGTCAATTAAAGGTTTTTGAATTTTAACCATATCTTCTGTTTTTCCATAAACAACCTCAATATCTGAGCTTCCTTCTCTTGCCTCTCCAACTTCAAAATTGAAATATTTTTCAGCTCCCTCAGAGCCCTTAAAATTTCCATAAATTTCTATTTCTTTAGTTTCTCCTGGTTTTAAATTAAAAATTCTAAAAATATTATTAGAAAAAACTGGGTTTTGAGAAAAAGAAGTTGGAGAAAAACCTGTTGGGTAAGAAGCTTTAATTAAAAGATTTTTTAAATCTGTGTTTGAGTTTGAAGAAAGTAAAAAAGAAATTTTTTCTTCTTCGCCAGCTGTCACAAAATCGTTTGCTCTTACTAAAACAGAAACTGGGGAGGAGTTAATTCCTAATGAATAAATTTTTTCTCTGGAAAAAAATGAAGAGTATCCTTCAGCAGAATAGGTTAAATTTATTCTTATATCTTTTTTTTCTCCTAAAGCTCCAAAAAGAGTAAGGGATAAATCTCTTTCAACTAAAGCCCCAGATTTTATTTCTCCTAAAGAAATTATTTCTTTCCCCAGAGATTCTCCATCAAGAGAAGAAACTGCCCCTTTTGGATAATCTATAACGAGGTCAACGCCTTCCAAATTTACCGAATTTTCATTCAAAACAGAAAAAGTATACTTAAATTCTTCCCCGCTGTTAACCGTGGTTGGACCCAAAATAGACATTGTTATTTTTTCAAAAGAAGAATTGCTTGTGTTTAGAAAAAATATGGTCACGGAAACCAAAAGAGAGAAAATAAAAAAAATAATTGAAAAAATAAAAATTTTTGTGAAAAGAGTCATCTTCTTTTTTTTTTCTAATTTAAAAAAATCTTTTTCAGTATCTATTTTTTCAGAACTTTTTACTTTTTTCAAATAATCTTGATTTGAAAAATCTCTTTTTAACTCATATTCTTTTTCTGATAATTTTCTCCTTTGAAATTTTGGTAAATTTTTTTCTTCTCTTGAATAAATTTTTTCTTTAAGTTTTTTAACAGCTGATTTTTTCTCATTCATAATAAGTTATTATATAAAATTATTTCTCAGAAAAAAGCTCTTTCTCTGAATATTTTCTTTTGTAAAGAAGATTATTTTTTGAAAGACCAACAATAATTCCTAGTGCAATAAATTCTGACAAAATATGTGATCCTCCGTACGACAAAAAAGGAAGGGTTGTCCCCGTCACCGGCAAGAAACCTAAATTAACTCCAATGTGCACAAAAAAGTGTGAAAGAAAATAAGTGGCAACACCAAGGGTTAGAAAGGCTGAAAAATTATCACGAGAATTTAGAGAAATTTTTCCAAGCCTATAAATTATAGTTCCAAAAAAAAGAAAAAGTAAAATAATTCCAAAAAATCCCCATTCTTCAGAAAATGCAGAAAAAATAAAATCACTTTCATTTTCTGGTAAGTACGAAAGTCTTGATTGGGTTCCGCCTAAATAACCTTTTCCAAAAAAACCTCCTGAACCAATAGCTATTTGGGCTTGGGAAATATTATATCCTGCACCTAGAAAATCACTTTCGGGACTTAAAAAAGTAATCAATCTTTCTTTTTGATAGGGAGCAAAGACAAAAAACCAAAAGCTCAAAAAAATTAAAATTCCTGAGCTGAAAATAAATAAAATATATTTTTTTGATAATCCTGAAAAAAAAATCATAAAAAACCAAATTAAAAAAAGTGTAAAAGCTGAACCGAAATCAGGTTGTAGAAAAATTAATAAAAAAGGAATAAAAGCATAAATTCCAGAAACAAAAAAATGCAAAAACCTTGAAATTTCAATATGTCTTCTTGAAAAAAATTTTGCCAAAATAATTATGAGAGATATTTTAACAAAATCTGTTGGCTGAAACTTAAAAAAAATAAAATCAAACCAAGACCTTGCTCCGTTTATTTCTGTGCCGAAAAAAAAAAGTAAAATTAAAATAAAAACAGAAAATAAATATAAAAAAATAATAAAAGAAGATTTTTTTAAAAAATAAAAATCCAAAGAGGCTAATAAAAAAAATAAGACTATTCCTAAAAAAATAAAAAAAGCCTGTTTTTCAAAAAAAGAAACTCCGGCGCTTTCAAATGATGGCATCACAGAAAGACCTAAAATACTTAAAAAAAAAGCGGAAAAAAAAATATACCAGTCAATTTTATTTTTTTTAAAAAAATTAAAAAACATAAAGCTATTTATTAAAATAAATTTCTATTGATGTAATTTTTTCCTCAAATCTTTTTTTCCAAGTCATAAAAACCAATTTTTCTTCACCTGACAAAATTTTATCAATATAAGTTTTTGAAACATTCACAACATTTCCATCTAAGTTTTTTAAAACAGCAACAACTTCAACTTCTTCTTGAGAAAAAAGTTCCTCGTTTTTAACTAAAACATCGAGTCTTGGCTCTTGAAAATTTTCATTAAGGTCTCTTGATAAAACCAAAATATTATTTTCAACTCTTTCTGATTTTTGCCAAGATGGTTTTTCTATAAATTCAAAAAAAGTTTGAGAAATTCTTGCTTGATCAACAAAAACTGAGGGTACAAAAATAATTTTTTTCTCATACGGAAGAATTTTAGTTTTTCCAAAATATTCACCCAACAAAAAACCCTTCGAATCAAAATATGAAAACTTATACGAACTTTCAAAAGAAAGATTTCCGTTTGGATTATTAATCCTAGATACTAAATTATAAAGCCCCGGAACAACCTCAAAGGATCTTGTCCAAAAAATGTTTGGAGAAACAGCTGAAAAAGAGCAAACTTCTAAACAAGCTCCTCCACAATCAATTCCTTGTTCGTCTGCATTTAAAATTCCATCAAAACAAGTGGGGCTGGCTTTAAAAAAAGATGTGTATAAAAAATAAATAAAAACCGCTATAAAAAATATAACTATAAAAAAAATTAAAATTTTCTTCTTTCGAGCCCATGGTGTCATAAAAAAATTATAACAAATTTTTTAATTTTTATTTATAAAATAAAAAATTATTCAATTGACTCTCTGTATGGATCAAAAAAAAATTCCTCTGTTTTTGATTTTTTTGTAATACCTGAGTTGTTAACAAAATCTTTTTTTCCTTCTGTTTTAATTTCTTCAATATTTTTAATTTCTTCTTCGAGGCTTTGTTCTAGAGTTTTTCTTATTTTTGAAAAAATTTTATTATCTAAATCTGTCATTATTTTTTGAGCAATATCTCTGTTTATTTCTTCAATGTTTTCTATTTCATATAAAAGTTTTGAAAAATCCAAAAGCCCAATAATTGAATTTCCAACAAGTTCAACAAAATCTCCTTCTCTGTCGGTTCTTAAATTATATTTTTTAGCTATTTCAATAATATCGTTTAAAACCTGAGGGGATGTTGCGATAGGTTTTATTCTTAAATCTAAAGAATTATAAGCTTTTTCAACTTGTTCTTTACTAAATTTTTCCATAAAAAATTAATTAATATATTTTTCTAATTCTGGAAAATTTTCATAATCATCGTAATCTAAAACATTTTCAAAAGCCTGACAAAACTCTAAAATATTTTCATTCTCACCTTCTTCTGAGGAAATAATAAACATTTCTCCAGTTAAAATTTGTAAGTTTATTTTTTCTTGTCCTTCTTTAGAATTATCATATGGTTGAAAATTATTTCCTAAAGATCCATAAGTTTCTAAAATATTTTCTGCGCTACTGCTTTGCCCAAGGTCGCTTAATATAACCCTTGCTCTACTTTCGTTGTTTTTAGCTTCAACTATATCTATTTGCGCAAAAGCTTTTTCATTTTCAAGAAAATCTAAGTCTTTAGAAAATTCACCTAAATATCTTTGTGCGTCCTCTGGCAACAGTAACTCAATTTTTGAAATATTTGAATTTGGGTGTCTATAAAAAATGGCGTTTGTTTTTTCATCTTCATCAAAAAAACTTAAATCTCTTTCTTTAATTAAATCGCCAATATCGTATCTTTGGGAAATTCCATTTCTTGCTGATTTTTTTTCTGTGCTTATACTTTGCTCTGTTTTTTCTCCAAAACATGAAATAACATCATCAATACTTTCCTCAACTCCTTCAATAATAGAAATTTTTTCCTCTTGGGTTTTTATGTACTGATCTGTTGAAGCGATAAAACCATTTAGTGAATTTTTTGTTTGTTCAGCAAGACCTGGATTTGAAAGATCTGGTTCTGAAAAACTATTACCTGATTCAAAACCTGCAAGTCCTGCTTCGCTCAAAACAGTTTTTACCAATTGGTTTATAAGGGCTGTTATAAGTTCGTCAAACTCATCGGCTAACTGCAAATATTCTGTGTCTGAACCAATAGCTTTGTTTAAAGACTCACTTATGACATTTCCGGGGGTTGTCTGCTTACAGCTTTTGTCTTCAGCTGGTAAATCATCGGCAAAACCAGTACTATCTAAAACACTCTCGATTTTTTGTATTTTTGCTATTAAATCATTTGCTTCTTCTTGTCTTTTTTCTATTTCGGCAGCCGATAAGTTGCCGGCAAAATTAATTTTTTTATATTTTTCCTCATAACCCGCTACCTCCGCCTTTAGTGAGGCAATTTGTTCAGGACTATATTTATCTACTCCGTACGAAGTTTCTCCATCTTGAACACATTTTTTAATTGATAAAAACCCAGAACCTCTTTTTTCATCTTCTTCTACTTCTTTTTTCTCTTCTACTATTCGACTATCAATATCATTTTTTAAATTATAATAAACTCCCCAAATATTATTTCCTTCTCTTACATTAACATCTAAGAAATTATCCCAAGAAAAATTTTTTTCTACTAAATCAATGGCTCCGTCTATGTTGTCTCCTATGTCGTCTATTGTACAGTATGGTTCATAAACATCAGTTCCATAAAAATCAATGTTAAGCCTATATTTTAAATCAAACTCAAATGGCTCACAAAGAAATTGAAGCTGAGCGTTATTTTCAATAATATCAGAAACGACTCTGTCAGCAACAGATTCGAAAAAAGCATCTCTGTCTTTAATAAAAGCTGGGCTTCCATCAAAACCTCTGTTAACCCAAAGTGTTGTTTCTCGGATCATTGTTTGAAGCACTGAGTTAACAACCGATTTTGCAAGCCCGTCTAAAACACATTCTTTCCAGAAACTAGCTGTATCTGATGTAGCACCTATTCCTGTTGCTCCAGTGTTTAAAAGATCAGATGTTGGGACAGCTAAAACTGTTGCTGCTGCACTTCCTGTTACAAACCCTGCGATAGCTGTAATTGCTGGTCCCGCTAAACAAGCTGTGAGTCCACTGGCTGCTCCCGTTGCCACAGCTGTTCCAATGCTTCCACCTCCTCCTCCTGAAGATGTATTCTGGGTTTGTGTTGTTTGTTGTGTATTTTGTGTGGAGTTAGAATTGGCAGCATTGTTAGTATTTGAATTATTTGTGCTCGTAGAACCAGAATTTGAAGAAGGGGTTGCTTCCGCGGCGGGGTTCTCCGCTTTGTCGTGATTATCAGCAAAAACTAAAGCTGTTGGATAAAAAATAGGAAAAACAAAAAATATTAAAACTAAGGTGCTAATTATTTTTTTGTTTAAAGTTAAAAAATTCATTTTTATATTATAGCCCTTTGTTTTTAAAATACAAAGATAGATTTGTTGTTGCAAAACTTAAATCTTCCATTTTTTTAGAAAAATTAGACATAAAAACAAGAGCATTAAGAGGGTCAATTTCAAATTCAACAATATTTTTTAAACTTTCATTATAAAAATAAACTTCATTTAAAAATAAAACATGGGCACTAAAAGCGTCGGGTGGTATGGTTTTTTCTGAAAATTTTTCTAAAAATTCTTCATTAATCTTGGTTATTTTTAAAATTTCATTCTTATAGTAAACATCGCCTGTTTGTGAATATTGAACAATTAAAGAAAGTTCATTTTTTTTAATTCTATTTAAAATATCTACCACTTCAATATAGTCATTAAAATAAGATTCTGGTGTTTTTAAAATATCTATTTTAATGTTTTCCTCTGAATATTTTGCTGACAAAAACCCTCTGTTTTGGTTAATTAAATCGTCAGAAAAATCTTGGATTTGTGTTTCTGAAAGCCCTGAAGAGGCGCCGCTTTCAAAAAAATTAACCAAAAAATCTCTAGAAAACTTTTGAGTTTTTGTTAGGTCAGAATCATATTGATAAGTATTTTTTACATCATCAAAAACAGATTCTGTTTTTTGAAATTTCGGACTAACTCCAAAAACAAGAGGATCTGCTCCAACATGAACTTCTTCTCCATCTTGTGTGCCGTCTTTATCTGTATCAGAATCAAAAGGGTCTGTTCCATAAGATTCTTCTTCAAAATCATAAAGTCCGTCTCCGTCTGAATCTTGAGAAGAAAACTGAGTGTTTGAAAAACTTTCAAACACAGCCTTTTTTTTTTCTTTATTTTTTTGGAAAATTTTATCTGAATAAAAAAAATAAAAAATAATTAAAAAAATAATTAGAGCTGGTAATAAAAAATTTAAAACAAATTTTTTTTCTGGTAGAAAGTTTTTCATATTTATTTAATTATAATAAAATTTTTCTAAAAATTAAACAAAAAATTATTAATTTTTTAAAAACTTAAAAAAATACCATCGAGTTTTACTAAAATTTCACTTAATTTTACAGCGTTTTCTGTGTAGAAAAAAAGTTCATTTAAAAAATCTTTGTTTTGCTCTGTGTTTCTGTTTTCTGTTTCTAATATTTTAACTAAGCTTTTTGATAAATTTTCATAAACAAGGGAAAGTTCTTTTTTGTCGTTTTCTAAAGATTCTTCAACTTCTAATAAATTTATTCCTTTAGAAATTCTTAAAAGATCCTCATAAAAAAATTTTAAAACTTCAGCGTCTTCATCTGAAATTTCTTTGTTTAAAATAGCGTTTTCGAAACCAGTAAGAGTTTCAAAAGTTACTTCCTCGTGAGAATCAACAACTGAAAATATTTCTAAAATATCTTTTTGGGTTTGGGAGTGTTCTTTGATTTCAAAAGTGTTTTCAAAAAAATCAAGAAAATTTATTTCCTCTTCTATGTTTTTAATCTGCTCAGTCTCATCTGAGCCTTCAATTCCTGAAAGTGTTTTCAAAAAAATAGCGTTTTCTTCAACGTCTTTTTGTTGATCATAAAAATTATTTTCTGGAATTAAAATACTGGTTTTAATTTCTGGTTCCTGAAAAATAAATTCATCTTTAAAAAAACCTTCTTCATCTTTTTCCTCATCTTTTATTTCATCTTGAGTGAAAGTATCTTCTTCTGGGGTTTCAATGTCTGGAAAAAAATCTTTATCAGGTTGATCTGTTTGATCTTCTGGAAAATCTGTGTCGGTTAAATCCTTTTTGTCTTTTTCTAAATCTTTAAAAAAGAAAAAGTAAATTAAAAAAAATATTAAAATTACAAAAATTATTATTAAAAAATAAATTAATTTTCTTTTTGTTTGTTTTTTCATTTTTTAAGTATAAAATAATTTTTTAGCATATGCTATAATTTTTTTATGTTTATAAATTTATTTTTGAAAAAAAATCTTCTATTTTTTTTTATTCCTATTTTGATTTTTCTATTTTTTCTTCCACAAAAAACAAATGCGCTTATTCCTTTTGCTGGACGAGTTGTTTCTCCTCCTGTTCCTTGTACTTCTCCTCCTGGAATTTTTATTGTAAATACACCCTTTCCTCCAACTTTTTGGACAACTTCAATTTATTCAGCTGGAAAAATAAGTCTCTTTGGGCCGCCTAAAACTCCCGTTCAATCAATATTGGGTGGATTTTTAATTCCTGTTCCTTGTTTTGCAGGAATTATTCCTATTGGAATTGGTCCTCTTATGCTAATTTATGGAACCTCAAAAATTTAATTTTATTTTTTAGTTTAAATTTTTTTTAATTTCTAAAAAATCTTTTAACTCTAAATCTTCAGCCCTTTCTTTTAAATTTATTTTTAAAAAATTAAAAACCTCTAAAATTTTTTCTTTTTTATATTTAGCACTTAAGTTTTTCAAAAGAGTTTTTCTTTTTCCAGAAAAACAAATTTTTAAAAAATTAAAAAATTCATCTTCGGAAATTTTATTTTTTTTAAAAAAATTTTTAGAAATATTTTCAATACAAATAGCGGCCGAATCAACTCTTGGAATTGGGCTAAAATTTTTTCTTGAAATTGGTAATAAAAATTTTGGATCTCCATAAGCTTTTACAGAAAGAGAAAGTAGGGAAGATTTTTCTTTTATCTTTTTGGTGAGCGCTTTTTTTTTTCAGCAATTCTAAGCGCCACTTCTTTTTGTAAAACAAGGGTCATTTTTTTTGGCAAAATTTTTCCTTCAAAAACAACCCGCAAAAATCTTGAACTAATATAATAAGGTAAGTTTGCCACCAAATAAAATTTTTCATTTTTCAAACCCATTTTTTCAAAATCAATTTTTAAAACATCGTCTTCAAAAAGAAAAAATTTTTTATCTTTAATTTCTTTTTCAAATTTCTCTTCCAGAAAAGAAATCATTCTTTTGTCTTTTTCAACTGCAAAAACTTTGAAATTATTTTTAAATAAAATTTTTGTTAAGGCTCCTTTTCCAGGGCCAATTTCCAAAACAATGCTTTTTTCTGGAATTTCTGATTTTTCAATTATTTTTTCTAAAAGTTTTTCGTTTTTAAAAAAATTTTGTCCTAGTGATTTTTTTGCTCTCATTTTTATTTATTTAATTTCTTCAATTTCAAAATCTTCCACTTTTAAAGCTTTTTTCTTTTTTTTAGTTTTTTCTGAACTTGAAAACTTTTTATAAAAAACAAGAAAAGAAGAAAGAAAAATTAAAAATATTATAAAAATAAAAATAAATAAATTTTCTTTTAAAAAACTTTTCTCATTTTTTTCTAAAACAATACCTTCATTTTTTAAAATATTTTCTTTTTTCTCCTCTTCTAAAACTTCTTCTTTTTCACTAACAGAAAAATTTTCAACTTCTTCAGAAAATTTTTTTTCCTGAGCTTGTAAATAAAAATTATTTTCTAAATCTTTTTCCAGCTCTTGTTTAATTAAATCTTCTTCTGTTTTTTTTAAAATCTCATAAGAAAAATATGGAAGCCCAGAAGGATAAAGCATTTCTGTTTTAAGCTCTGAGGAAAGAGAAAAATTCAAAATTTCTTCTTTTAAAATTAATTGGTTTTTTCCTAAAATATAAGTGTGTTCTGGAATTTCAAAAATATTTTCTCCCGCAGAAATTTTCCAACCAGAAAGATCAACTTTTTTTTCGGAAGAGTTTTTTAAATAAATAAAACCTTCTTCAAAATCAATTTTTTCAATAAAAAATTCTGGCAAGACAACTTCTGCTTCAAACTGAAAGATTCTTTTTTCTTCTCGGTAAAAAATTTCAAGAGTCACTAAATAATTTCCAACAAAATCATAAGTGTAAGAAATTTTTTCTCCCTCTTTTTTATCTCCATTTCCTAAAAACCAAACAACATTTTCCACCTCAACTTCTCGGTCTTTTAAATTTCTAAACTCCACAAAAAGCTCTGTTTCAGCGCCTTTGATAAAATTTTCTGGGTAAAAAACTTTCAAAGAAATATCACTGTTTGCTGAAAAAAAGTTTTTCTCTTCTCCACTTTTTTTTAAACCAGAAATCCCTAAAGAGCTTTCTTCTTGAAAAAAATTTTCATTTTCTTCATCTGTGTCTTCTTCGTCCTCTGAAATTTCTTCTAAAACCTCAGAAGAATTTTCCTCCGCTGGAGTTGGCTCTCTTGGTTTAAAATCTCCAGAAATTAAAGATAAAGAATTTCCATCTCCGTTTGCTCCCCAATCTTTTTGATAAAAAACTGAATCTTGATATTCTAAATTTTCGTTCAAAATATCAAGATTTTCTCCCTCGTTTGAAAGAGAAAAAGAAGAATCAAATAAATTTCCTGAAAAATTAGAATATATTTCTAAAAACTTTTCTGGATTGTCTGCAATAACAGCTCTGCTTCCCGCAGAAATATTTTCACTTCCAGAATAAAAAGAAATTTTGTGATTTACCTCAGCTTCTCTAAACCTGTATTCGGATAAATTTTTTTCAGAAGAAGAATTGTTTAAAACTTCGATCCATTCAAAACCAGAATCTCCCCCTGAAAGATCGTACATAATTTCTGTGATGGAAAAATCAGCAAAAGAAAAATATGGTAAAAAAATTATTGGAAAAATTATTTTATAAAACATTTTCTTTTTTCTAATTTTAAATTTTAATAATTTTTTAAAGATCTTTTTTTGGCGGATTTTGCGAAGCAAAATCCGCCTCAAAACCTACTCAACATCTCTCAAAAAATCTTTTAAATTTTCTCTTTGTTTGTTGTCCATTCCAAAAATTTTTTTATCATTGTCTTTATTTTTAATTTCAGGTTCTTTAATTTCAGCTTTATTTTTTTCTGAAAAATCTGAGTTTTCTTTTTGGCTGGAATTTTCTTGAAAATTTTTTTCCTCTGGTTTTTTTGTATCTTTTTTAAAATTGTTTGTCTTTTGAAATTTTTTTTCTGTCTTCTTGTTTTCAAATTTTTCCTCCTTATTGTCTTTTTCTAAAATTCCAGCCAAAGCCTCTTTTAGGGAATTTTTTCCACCAAGCTCTTTTTCATCTTCTTTTGAAAAATTTTTTATTTCTGGTTTCGGCTTTGGTTTCTGCCAAGGTTTTTTGTTTTTACTATAATCTTTTTTTTGATGGTTTTGATGATGGGGAGCGTTATTTTTTTTATCATCTCCAGAACCAAATTTTTTGTTAAGCCATCCATCAATTTTTTCTGAAACCTCTTCTTTTTTTTTAGCAAAAATTCTTCTTGAAGAAACAATGGCTTCGTCTTTAAAAGAAATTTCTGGCTTTACCATTGGTGGCAAAGTGGTGGCAGAAAAAGGTCTTGATCCAATTCCGTCTATCATTAATTTTAAATAAATTTGTGTAAAACCTAAATTAACCAAATCTTCCGAAGTAAACTCTGGAGAAAATTCTTGCTCAAAAATTTCAGCATCAGCCGAGCCAATTCTAAAAACAATCATTGTTCCAACATTTCCAAAAACAGCATCTTTTACAGACTCTGGCATTTGCTCAATATATTGGTGAGCTAAAATTAAACTTAATTTATATTTTCTAGATTGAGCTAAAATTCCAGCAAAAGAATCGTTGGCTAAGTTTTGAAACTCATCAATGTATAAATAAAAATTTGGTAGTTTTTCTAACACATCTTTTGAAACATCTGCTCTTGAGGCGGCGCCTAGAAAAATTTTTGTGGTAATCATGGCGCCCAAAAGATTTGCATTTTGTTCACCAACTTGCCCAATAGAAAGATTTACCAAAAGAATTTTTTTCTCATCCATTAGCTTTCTAAAATCAAAAGATGATTTTTCTTGTCCAACAATATTTCTAATTAAAGGGTTGGAGGTAAATTGCCCGACTTTATTTAAAATTGCAGCTCCTGCTTCTTTTCTGTAGCGCTCGTCCCATTTTCCGTATTCATTAACCCAAAAACTTCTGACCGAAGGATCTTTAATGTGGGAAACAACTTCTTTTCGAAAATCGTTGTCTGTTAAAATCCTGGTGATTCCTAAAATTGTAGATCCCGGATATTCCAAAAGAGCCAAAAGGCAGTTGCTGGTTATGTGCTCCATTCTGTCTGAAAAAGTATCTTCTCCCCAGATTTTTTTAAAAGCAGATAAAAGCCCTTGTGCTACAAGGTGTCTTCTTTCGGGGCCCACATCTTCCATCACGTTAAAAGAAATTGGGTTTTCTGTATCAAAAGGAGCAACATAAATAACATCTTCAACTCTTTCTTCTGGAATATACTCTAAAATTGTTTCAATAGCCGAACCGTGAGGATCAATAAAACAAAGCCCGTTTCCCTCTAACACATCTTGGATAGCCATATTTTCTATAAGGGTAGATTTACCCATTCCTGTTTTTCCAATAACATAAATATGGCGAGTTCTATCAGAATTTTTTATACCAAATTTTACCTCCTCTCCACGAGAATCAGTTTTGGCAAAATATATTATTTTATTTTCTTGATCTGACATAATCTTATAAAAATTATAACAGAAAAAACCAAACTTATCATTTTTTCAAATTTTTAAAAAAATATTTTTTTATATCTTCTTTTTTCAGAAATTTAAGAAATCTCTTCTAAAAACCTAATTTTCGATTTTTTCTTTTGAAGATCCACCAAAACAAAGCAAGCACATAAAAAATAATTTTCCTTTATGTTTTTAGAATTTACATAAAGCTCCACAATATTAGAAAATTTTCTTATTTTTCTTTTGTCAAAATGGTCTTCTGGTAAAAACTTTAGTTTATCGAGTTTGTTAAAATCACAAGAACTTGTTTTAACTTCCACAAAAAAATATTCATTCTTTTTTTTCATAACCAAATCAATTTCTCCAATTTTTCCTGAAAAATTTTTTTCAACAAACAAAAATCCTTTATTTTCAAGGAATTTTCTTGAAATATTTTCTCCTAAGTTTCCAACTTTTTTTGTTTTTATCATAAATAACGAGTTTTACCCTCTTTTTCCACAATAATAACAATATTTATGTTTTTCTACAATTTTTTTAAAAAAATTTCAATTTATTTAAAATAAAGCCTAAAAATAAGGGTTTTTTACATTTTTAGAAAAAAAACACAAAAGTCAACAATTAAAAAAACCTTTATTTTTCGGTGTTATACACATTTTTATACACAAAAAAATATTATAAAAAGTTAAAAAATAAATTATTCTTGTTTTTTCAATTTTTTTTGTTAAACTTTTAAAATCTTAACTGCGGGTATAGTTTAGTGGTAGAACGTCAGCCTTCCAAGCTGAATACGGGAGTTCGATTCTCCCTACCCGCACAAAATGAGTCTTAGAAGTTCTAGTACCTAAAAACTTTATAATAAAACAAAAAATAAGCCTCAAAAAACAAAGAAGGTTCGTGGTTTAAATACTTTTGTTTTAGAAAAATTTGAAATATTAAAAAATTATAAATTCTGGGTTATTGTTAAAAATGATTTTCCTTACGATCTTATTGCAAAAAAACATGATCTTCTTATTTTAAAAAACAATATTTCAAACATGGAAAATTTAGAAAAAAAGAATTGTCTGAGTTGTTAAAAATCAAACAATGAAAGGCCAGCTACATTTTCACTTAATCGTTAGAAAATAATTATATTTTTAAGTTTTCAATAATTTCCTTTTTCTCTTCTTCTGAAGTATATTTTCCTGTGTGGTTTTCAGAGTGGTAAAGTTTTTTGTTTTCTGTTCTGGGAAAAATATGAAAATGAACGTGCGGAACTTCTTGATTTGCCTCTTTGTAATTATTTTGATTAACGTTTAAGCCTCCGCCAAAAACAGAATGAACTTTTTTTGCAAATTTTAAAACAATTTTTTGTAAGTCTAAAAAATCTTCCTCTGACATATCTAAAATTGTTTCATAATTTTTTTTTGGAATAACTAAAATATGGCCTTTTTCAAAAGGATTAATGTCTAAAATAACTATGTGTTTTTGGTCTTCATATAAAATATCAGCTGGGATTTCTCTATCAATAATTTTTTCAAAAATTGTTTTTTCTTTCATAAAAAAATTATATCAAAAAAATTATTTTTTTTTGAAATTTTGTTTAAATAAAATGGAGTGCGGCCCCCAAAGGGGGCCGCACTCAAACTTTAAAAAATTTTTAAACTTTAAAAAATACTTAGACTTGCAAAATTAAAAATTCAAATCTAAAATTTTAAGAAAAATTATTTTTTATTTTTTTTCCTTTCAGATTCTTTTAAAAACTTTTTTCTTAATCTTAAATTTTCCGGAGTAATTTCCAAATATTCATCATCTCCGATAAGGCCCAAAGCAATTTCTAAATTCAAATTAAGTGGCGGAGAAATTTTCACATTTTCATCTGAGCCCGAAGCGCGCATATTTGTTAGCTGTTTTCCTTTTGTGGGATTTACCACCATATCTTCACCTTTTGAAGTTTCTCCTACAACCATTCCTTCATAAATTTCATCGTTTTGCTGAATATACAAAAGTCCTCGGTCTTGCAAATTTGCTAAAGAAAAACCAAGAGCTTTTCCAGAAGCCATTGAAACCATAGAGCCTTTTTCGTTTTTTGAAATCTCTCCTGCAAGCGGTAAAAATCCGTCAAAAATAGAAGTTAAAATTCCTTCACCTTTTGTGTCTATAACAAATTCATTTCTGTATCCAAAAAGCCCCCTCGTTGGCACCAAAAAACTAAGTTTGGTTTGGCCATTTTCTGTTTCCATGTTTTTCATAATTCCTTTTCTTTTTCCAATTTTTTCAATCACTGCTCCAGAAAATTCTTCAGGAACAAAGACAGAAATATTTTCAAAAGGCTCTAATTTTTTTCCATCTTCTTCTTTTATTACAACCTCTGGTGTGGAAACTGAAAGCTCAAAACCTTCTCTTCTCATATTTTCCAACAAAACAGAAAGGTGAAGCTCACCTCTTCCTGAAACCTTAAATTTTAAATCATCAGAAAAATCTATTTTCAAACCAACATTAACCTCAAGCTCTTTTTCAAGCCTTTCTCTTATTTGTCTTGATGTTAATAATTTTCCCTCTCTTCCTGCAAAAGGCGAATCATTAATAAAAATATTTAAAGAAATTGTCGGCTCATCTACTAAAATTTCTGGTAAAAGCTCTGTTTGCCCTGAAGAAGAAAGTGTTTGGCCGATAAAAATTTCTGAAAAACCTGCCACCATAACAATATCTCCAGCTGAAGCTTCTTTAACATCTTTTTTAGAAAGCCCCTCAAAGGTAAAAATTTTCAAAACTTTTCCAGAAAATTTTTCTCCATTATGGTTTAAAAGAAAAATGCTTTCTCCTACAGAAATTTTTCCCTCATAAACTCTACAAATTCCCAACCTTCCTAAAAAATTATCGTAAGCTAAATTAAAAACCTGAGCTTTTAATGGTTTTTCTAAAAGCTCTGAATTTGATGCTGGTTTAACTTTTTCCAAAACAGCATCTAAAATAGGAAACATGTTTGAAAAATCATCTTCTATGTTTTTTTTAGCTTTTCCTTCTCTGGCAATTGTGTAAATTGTTTCAAAATTTAATTGTTCGTCTGAAGCCCCCAAATCTAAAAAAAGTTCATAAACTGCTTCTTGCGCTTTTTCAACATCGGCTCCAATTTTATCAATTTTATTTAAAACCAAAATCGGGCAAAGTCCTAATTCTAAAGATTTTCTTAAAACAAATTTTGTTTGAGGCATTGGCCCTTCCGCTGCGTCAACAATAAGTAAAACAGAATCAATTGATCTTAAAACACGCTCAACCTCGGAGCCAAAATCGGCGTGACCGGGAGTGTCCAAAATATTTATTTTTGTGTCTTTGTATAAAACAGAAGTGTTTTTAGCGTAAATTGTAATTCCTCTTTCTTTTTCCAAATCGTTAGAATCCATAGAAACACCTTCTTTTACCATTTCGGTTTGTCTCATTAGCTCGTCGGTAATTGTTGTTTTTCCATGGTCAACGTGAGCAATAATTGCTATATTTCTAATTTCCATAAGGGAAAATTTTACCACATTTTAAGTTTTTATTGAAAAATTAAATAATTTAAAAACTTTTATTAATTTTTTCAAGGTTTAGTTTTCCATCAACTTTTTTTACATTTTTTGGAAAATTTTTATTTTTATAACGAAAAAATCCTGCAACAGCAATCATTAAAGCGTTGTCTCCTGTGTATTTTTTTTCTGGCAGAAAAACTTTTAAATTTTTATATTCTTTTTCTAAAGCTTTAAAATTTTTTCTCAAATTATTGTTTGCAGAAACTCCACCGCCAATAATTAAAGATTTTATTTTATATTTTTCTAAAGCTTTTTTTGTTTTTTTTATTAAAACCTCAGAAACAGCGTTTTCAAATTCAAAAGAAAGCTCTCTTTTAAAATTTTTATTTAATTTTTTTCTTTTTTTTACTTCCATTAAAACGGCGGTTTTTAAACCAGAAAAAGAAAAATCTAAATTTTTTGAATTTATCATCGGGCGAGGAAGAGAAAAAGAAATTTCTTTTTTGTTTTTTATTTTTTTATACTCTTCTGCTAGTTTTGAAATTTCAGGGCCTCCCGGATAGGCAATTCCTAAAAGTCTTGCTGATTTATCATAAGCTTCGCCCACAGCATCGTCTAAAGTTTTTCCGATTTTTTTATATTTAAAATTTTTCTCTTCTAAAACAATTTCTGTGTGCCCGCCAGAAATTAAAACAGATGCTCTTGGAAAAGGTGTTTTTAAAATAGAAAAACTATTCCTCTTTTTTTTAAAAATTAAACTTGAATAAATATGGCCTTCCATATGGTTTACTGGAATAAAATCTATTTTATAAAGCTGGCAAAAAGCTTTTGCAAAATTAAATCCAGACCATAAAGCAATTTCAAGCCCAGGGCCGTAAGTTACAGCTAAAGCGTTTATTTTTGGTTTTTGATATTGAAGAAAAAATTTTTTCAGATTTTCTTCATTTTGAGAATTTTTAAAAAAAATCTTATTTAAAATTTTTTCTTCATTTTTTGAAAAACTTATTTGTTTTTTCCTTTTTTTTAAAAATCCAGATTTTTCTAAAGTTTTAAAAAAAAGCGGAAAAAGGTTTTCTTCGTGCTCTCTTTTGGCAAGTTTTGGGTAAACTCCTCCGTATTTTTTATGGATTTCAATTTGTGATAAAACCGAATCAAAAATAATTTCAAATTTATTTGCAGATTTAAAATCCACAAGTGAAATTGCAGTTTCGTCGCAAGATGTTTCAATGGCTAAAATTTTCATAAAAAAATTATAGCAAATCTTGTTTTTTAAATAACTTTAATTCATTTGGCAAAAAACTATCTATTTCTTCTTCGCTCCATGTGTATTCTTCACTTATATTATTTTTACCTAAAAGTGCTATTTGGGCACTTTTATAATCATCTTCTTCTGTTTGTGTAGCCAAGCTAGTAATAATTTCATATTGTTCAGATAGTAAGTTTCTCTTTGAAATTATTTCTTGTTCATTGATTTCATTCATTATATCAGTTATAAAATTCATATATTTATTTCTTAATTTTAAGAAGTTTAAAGCAATTTTTTTATGTTCTTTTTCTTTATCCTCAAAAGAAAATTCTTTTTGAATAAAAAGAAATAGTATTTCAAAAATAGTAATGGAGATTGAAATTTCACCGAAAACAAAATTTTCAGGATATGATATTTGCAATACAAGAAAGACAATAACTATCGCTAAAACAACAATATTAGCCCACTTGATCTTTGTATTTATTTTTTTGACTCGTTCGACAGCCTTTTCTTGTACTTTGTGATTAAATACACAATGTGCAAATTGTTGTCTACCTACTGCTAAATTTTTTTCATCCATATTATTTTTATATTGTTACATTAACTTTTTTTCTTGCAACACAGATACCGTTTTGAATAATATAACATTCTAAAAAATGTTCTCCAAAAAACTTTGCTTTGTCTTTATACTTATGTAAACCATTATTATCTTCTTCTATTCCTCCTCTTAGGCTATTATTTTTTTCTGCCTCTTCACCAAAATTCCTAACTTTCCATTTTGTGACATATTCTCCAGATAAATTATTAGCAGCAACATTAAAAAACACCTCATCTTCTTTGCGTAGCCAATGAGGTGAAATTTTACTCAGTAAAACACTTTTTGTCCAGCCTCTCTTTGGTTTACATTCTATTTCAATTTGAATATGTATGTTTTCATCAATAGAGACATCACATAACTCTTCAATAAATTCCTCGTTTGGTGCTTTAGTATAATTATCTTGTTTTGGTAAACTTTGATTTAAAGATTTTGGGAAATTATCTCCAAAGATTTTTTTATATTTTTCTATTGCCTTATCCTCCTTGCCTTCTTTATAAAAATCATGCGCTTTCTGCGCGCTTTTTTTAGATGTTTCGGTGTAGGTTTTATTTTCTATTTCATGTAAATATTTAAAAAAATCTGAAACAACTTTAGGATAATTTTCAAAATAATAATTATTTAAGAATTCTATTATGTAACCATCAATAATATATGTTTTAATATCTACGTTGGTGGTCTCAGTTTTCCACTTCTTAATAATTTTTATTAAATTTCTGGTTAATTGATCTGTTTTATCATTTGATTTTTCAAAACCATCTATCTCACTTTTTGGATCAAAAATTATCCAATCTTCACCATGTCCAGAGTTTGGAACAATAAATTTTTTATCATCTCTTTCTAGAGCAGGCAAAACCTCAACTTTAAAAGTAGAAAAATCAACCAAAACTACTTTTGTCCAATTTTTAATTTTATCTGTTTTAGAATAAGTATCTTTTAAAGTATTTTTAACTTTTGTTAATAAATTTGATGGTCCGTTTTCTTGTTTTTAATACTCCTCAAATTTTATTTTTGGAATTTTAAAAATAACATCAATATCTTTATTTGAGTGAGAGATTGTAGTTTTCTTTTTGTAAGAGCCAAATAAAAATTTTACAGAATCGTTATATTCAGAATTATAAAATTCATTATTCAGGACCTTACAAACTCCAATATATTTTGTTTTTGCATCTTCTCTTTGGTTTTTTGTTAGAGAAATATTTTCTATAAATTTTTTAAAATAGTCATCCATAATCTTTTATAAGTAAATTCTTATATTAATAATATTATAACACTTGTGGTTTGTTTTAAGTATTGAAATATAGTAAAGAAAATATTTTTTCAGAAATGTTTTTTATATTCTGTATTAAAAAATTTATAAAAAAAACACCTCCTTAGGTGGTTTTTATATTTTGTGGGCGTTGAGGGACTCGAACCCCCGGCCTCCTCGGTGTAAACGAGATGCTCTAGCCAACTGAGCTAAACGCCCGAAATTTAATTTAAAAAATTAAATAATCAAGAAAAATTTTAACAAAAAAAAAGTAAAAAATCTATAAAAACTTATTTAAAAAATAAAAAAATATTTATGTTAAAATTGCCTTTAATATGGAAAAAAAATACTCAGAAATTTTGTTTTTAGCTTATGTTGAAAAAAATGAAAAAGATTTTTTAGAATTTTTTGATAAATTTTTATTTTTTTTAAAAAATAAAAATAAAGAAAAAATTGTTCCAAAAACAATTTCTCTTTTTGAAAAAAAAATAGAGAATTTTGAAAAAAACAAAAAAACAAAAATTGTTTTTGGAAAAAAAGAAGACAAAGAAAAAGCTCTTTTGAAAATATCGAATTTTAAAGAAAATTTTGATCCTCAAAATATTGTTTTTGAAGAAAATAAAAATCTAATTTCCGGATTTGTTTTAAAAAATAAATTTTATAAATACAACAGCTCAGCTAAAGATAAAATTTTTGAGCTTTATAAAAATCTTGTAAACTAACTAAACAACAATATTTAAAATTTTTTCTGGAACGTAAATTATTTTTTTTATTTTTTTTCCTTCTATCCACTTTTTAACCTCGGGATTTTTCAAACAAATACTTTCGATTTCTTTTTGATTTTTGCTTTTTGAAATTTCTATTCCAGCCCTTTTTTTCCCCAAAACTTGCACCACCAAGAAAAAATTTTCTTCTTCTGTTTTTTTCTCGTCATATTTTGGCCAAGGAGTTAATAAAATATTTTTTTTCTCAATTTTTTCATTGTAAAGCTCTTCGCAAACATGCGGAGCAAAAGGGTGTAGAAGTTTTAAAAAACTAGAAAAATCTTTTTTAGAAATTTCTTTTTCTTTTTCAAGAACATTTATAAATTTCATCATATCTGAAATTGCTGTGTTGTATTTTAAATCTTCAATTTGTGAAGAAACTTTTTTTATTAATTTATGTAAATTTTTTTCAACTTCTTTTGAAGATTTTTTTTCTAAATATTCCCCAATTTTCCAAACTTTTTCTAAAAACCGATAAGCTCCAACCACACTTTCTTCTTTCCAAATTACATCGTCTTCAACTGGGGCTGCAAACATCATATAAACCCTCGCGGCGTCTGCTCCAAATTTTTTTATAACATCGTCTGGGTTTACCACATTTCCTTTTGATTTTGACATTTTTTTTCCACTCTCATCACAAACAAATCCTTGGTGGCGAAGTTTTAAAAAAGGTTCTGAAAAATTTAAGTGCCCTATTTTTTTTAGAGCTTTAACAAAAAATCTTGCGTATAAAAGATGCATATAGGTGTGCTCTGCTCCACCTATGTATAAATCGACTCCTTTTGGTATCCAAAATTTTTTCATTTTTTCAGAACAAAATTCTTTTTTATTTTTTGAATCTGGATGTCTTAAAAAATACCAAGCTGAATCTACAAAAGTATCCATTGTTTCAGTTTCTGGTTTCCAACCTTTTCCAAAAATTTTTTCTGTTCTTTTTTTAAGCTCCTTTGATTTTTCAAGTGGCGCTGTTCCATCTGGTTTAAAATCTACATCTTCAGGTAGCAACCATGGAAGATTTTTCTCTCCCACAAATTTTGGCTCTCCTTTTGGTGAGTAAACTATTGGAATTGGGGTGCCCCAATATCTTTGGCGAGAAACAGACCAGTCGCGAAGCCTATAAGTATTTTTTTTCTTTCCAAATTTTTTAATAATTTTTTCTCTAGCTTTTTCTGAATCCATACCAGAAAATTCCTCAGAGTTTTTTAAAATTCCCTCTCCTTGAAAAACATCTTCTTTGATTTCTTTTTCTTTGTTATTTTTGGAAACAACATTTTTAATTTCTAAATTAAATTTTTTTGCAAAATCAAAATCTCTTTGATCGTGCGCAGGAACCGCCATAACAGATCCGGTTCCATAACCGCCTAAAACATAGTCTGAAATAAAAATCGGAATTTTTTCTTTTGTAGCTGGATTTTCTGCAAAAACTCCTTCGATTTTTACTCCTGTTTTTTCTTTATTTTCAAGTCTTTGTTTTTCTGTTTTTTTAAAAGTTTTTTCTTGATATTTTTCAACTTCTTTTTTTTTTTCAATTCTGTCCCAAATGTTTTTTATAAAATTATTTTCAGGAGCTAAAACAAGATATGTTACGCCATATAAAGTATCTGCTCTTGTGGTGAAAGTTTTTATTTTTTCTTTTAAAAAATTTTTATTATTAAAAACTCTCCATGGATATTTCATATCTTCTCTTTTTAAAAAACTTTCTACTTTTTTCTTATCTGTCCAGAAAAAATCAGCGATTTCTTTTTCTTCCTCATTTCTTTCTTTTCTTTTTAAATTTTTAAGTTTAACGTGCACGATTTGATAGTGAGCAAACCTGTTTACTTTTTTACCAACATGAAAAAATTTTCCATGTGAAAAATTATTGTAAACTTTCACAACCTCTGGGTTTTGATACCCTGTTTCCTCAATAACTTCTTGCTCTGCTGTTTGCTTAGCTGTTTGCCCATCTTCTATCCCTCCTGTAACAAACCCTTGCCAGTCTACTTTTTTCCATTTTAAACATAAAAATTTGTCTTCTTTCGGGTGTTCTACAATTACAACAACGTTGTCTCTTTCAACCTCTTTAACTCCTTTTTTGTATGAATCTTTTCCTCCGTCATTGTTTATATCTACAAAATCTTTTTCTATTACAGAAAATTCAATTTCAGCACCTTCTTTTTTTCCAATCCAATTTGTTTGATTTTTTTTTGTATGTTCTGGCCAATCCACTTTTTCTAAATCTTTTATTAAAGCGTCTGAAAAATCTGTTATTTTAAAAAACCACGAAAAAATTTCTTTTTGTAAAATTTCACTTTTACACCTTTCACATTTCCCAGACTCAACCTGCTCGTTTGAAATTATTGTTTTACAAGAAGGACACCAATTAGTTTTTTCTTTTTTCCTTTGTGTTAAGTTATTTTTAAAAAATTCTCCAAAAAGCCATTGTGTCCACTTGTAATATTCTGGGTTTGAGGTTATTAAAATATTTTCTAAATCGTGCCCTGATCCAATTTCAGTCCATTGTCTTAAAAAGTTTTTTGAGTTTTTTTGTGTTGTTTTTTTTGGATGAGTTCCTGTTTTAATAGCATAGTTTTCTGCTGGAAGTCCGAAAGAATCCAAACCTTGCGGGTGTAAAACATTAAACCCTTGCATTTTTTTATATCTATAAAAAACATCAGAAATTGTGTAAGACTCTAGGTGCCCCATATGAAAACCTTCTCCTGATGGGTATGGAAACATGTCTAAAAGATAAAAATTTCCTTTTTTACCCTTTTTGTTTGAATTTGTTTTATGAATTTTTTTTTCTTGCCAATTTTTCTGCCATTTTTTTTCTATTTTTTTAGGATTATATTTTTTCATTTTTTAAAACTTAAAATTAAAGACCGAAAATTCCTTGGTTTGGATTATTTATAAATTCTGTGTTTGATTGATTAAAAAAATTAAGGTTTGTTTTTTCAAAATTATCTAAAACAAGAGAAAAAGATCCTCTTCCAAATTGAAAAAATTTTTCTTTATTTTTTATTTCAAGTGAAACTCCTATTTCTGTTTTTTCACTAAAACCATTTACAATGTTTATTTTGTCTCTATCTTCACCAAACGCTTCTGTTTTTTTGTTTCCTAAAAGCCAAATAAAATCTGTTTTGTTTTGGTTTTTTATTCCAGAAAAATAATAAGGAACAGCTTGAATTAAGGTATCTTTTTCATAAGAAAAAACCAACCCACTTAAAAAAGGATCTTTTAAAAAAAAGCCAGTCTCTGGGTTTGTTTTATAAAAAATAATTTCACTATTTTCCTCTGGAATAAGTTTAATTTTTTTCTTTAGAATAATTTCGTCTAAAAGATCTCTGACTTCTACTTCTACTTCTGTTTCTCGAGGCCAAGGTTTTGTTTCTGTTTGAAAAGTTTTTTTTCCATATCCTGAATTGTTTAAATCAAAGTTTTTATTTAAATACCAATTATACACCAATTCGTTTGGGTTTAATTTTTCTCCATTTTTATAAAAACTTGCTTCTGCATTAAAAATAATATCTGAGTTTGAAATTTCCAAAGATCTTCCTTTGTAAAAATTTGGTGTGTATGTGTTTAGT
This sequence comes from Candidatus Paceibacter sp., assembly GCA_014237915.1. Classification (GTDB taxonomy): domain Bacteria; phylum Patescibacteriota; class Minisyncoccia; order Phycocordibacterales; genus JABACC01. The sequence goes on along the minus strand of JABACC010000012.1, from coordinate 6,302 downwards.
GGTTCATATAATAAATCAAGGCTTGATCCAGAAATTTCTTTTTCCAAAAAAAACTCTCTACCTTCTTGGCTTATCGAAACTATTTTTAAACTTGTTGTTTGTTTTTCTGGATTTGAAATAAAAGAAAAATTTTTAATACCTTTCCCGTTTTTTTGTAAAATATTATCTATATAAAAAAAATTTTCAGATTTATCTATATTAAAAGAAAGAGAATAAATTTCTACAAAAACAACATTATTACTTTCTGGAAACTCTGGTGAAATCCTCATTTCTAAACCTCTCTCTGTTTGTATATTTGATAAATCAAAAGCTCCAGAAAAAAAAGGTGTTATTAGAAAAATAAATAAATAAATTTTTTTAAACATTGTTTAAATTTTAACACCAAAAACCAAAAAAATGAATTAAGTTTTTATAAAAAATAAAAAATTGTGCTCCTGGAGGGATTCGAACCCCCAATAACGGTTCCGAAGACCGTTGTGATATCCATTTCACCACAGAAGCTTTAGTTTTAAAAAGTTAAATTTTATAAACCCAAGGAGTAAATGTTTTTTTATTTATAAAATATAAATATTTTTCATCAGCACTAATTCCTAAATTTATTATATCAAAACTTCTATATTCTTCGTTTTGTGAGTTAAAAATAATTTCCACATTTCTATTTTCTGGATTTATTTTATAAATAAAATCTTCAAAAATAGAAAAACCTTTATACCAAGAGTCTGGATCTTTTTCTGAAAAACCACCTCTTGGGCCTGCACAAAAAATATTTCCTAAATCAGACCAAACACATTTTTCTATAATTGTTGGAAAAGAATCTATTTCTAAAAAATTATTTGTCTCTAAATCTAAAATTCCAAAAACAAAATTATTTCCAAAATCTTCTTTATAAGTAATTAATATTTTTGAAAAATCTTTTGATGCCAGGTGATTTAAACTTTTTTTAGCTTCAAAAATTTTTTCAAAAACACCTGTGTTTTTATTTAAATTAAAAAGTGGTGTGTAGTTTTTATAAGAACTTTTTTGTGAAAACAAAATATTTTCATCAAAAAAAGAATTCATATTCCAATATTTTAATTCTGAATTAAAAATTTCAGTTCTTTCTGTTGAATTTATATTTGTTATATAACCTTTTGTTTTATTAGAATTTTCATCTTCATTATTTTCTAATAAATAAAAAATTTCTTTTTCGTTTTTATTAAAAACTATTTCTTTAATATTGTCTGGAAAAAAAATTCCTTCTGTTTTTTTATAATCATCTTTTGAATTATTATTTACATTTTCTTTGTTTGAAAGTGGACTTTGAGGAATTTTATTTTTTAAAACAGAATAAAATGTTTTTATATCTCCAAAAGAATTTAAGTATCTAATAAAAAATTCATCCTCTGAAACCCAGAAAGATTCTTTAATTCTTGGAATTGTTGTATTTGAAACCCTTGTAATATTTGTATTATCTGTTTCTGTTTGAAAAACATGTCCAGTAGTTATTTCTAAAAATCTTATATTAAATTCTTTATTTTCTTTTTTTTGCCAAAAATAAATTGAAGATGTTGGATTTTTTGAAAGTTGTCTTAGTTTTGGAATTTGGATTTCATTATCTTCTGAAAAATTATTTTCATTATCTTCTGAAAAATTATTTTCTGAAATATTTCCATTTGATGGAAAAATATTTGAAAAAAAATCATTTTCCTCTTGGTTGGTTTTTTGGTTTTCTTCTGGTGTATAAAAATACCAAAAAATAAAACCAAAAAAAACAATAAAAAAAATGGTTAATATTATTTTAATAATTGTTTCTCTTTTCATTTAATTTAATTTAATTTAATTATAACAAAAAACTATTTTTCCTCTATAGGCATTACAATGTAAGTAAAAGTTTTATCTCCAATGTTTTTTATTTTTAAAGGTTTGTTTTTATTAAAAACAAACTCAACACTATCTTCTTTTAAAGAATTAAAAACTTCTATAATATATTTTTGATTAAATTTATATTTAATATTTTCTCCATCAATAACAACATCTAATTTATTAACCGATGTTCCTAAATTTCCTTTAGTTTCTAATATTAAAAAATTTTTCTCTGTGTATAAAACAACTTCGTTAAATTCATTTAAAAAAATATTATTAATTTTAAAAACATTTAGTAAATCATTTTTTAACAAAACAAGACTGGTTTCATTTTCTTCTGGAATAATTTTTTTATAATCCGGAAAATTTCCATCTGTTAATCTTAAAAAAATTTCAAAATTTTTATGTTTTAAAAAAATATGATCTTCAAAAATAAAAATAGAAATTTCTTTTATATTATTAAATATTTCAAATGTTTTTATCACGTTTAAAACAGAGTTTGTTGGAATTAAAAAAGAAGTTTCTTTTTTAATTTTTTTATTATTTTTTATTATTTTTTCAGATAATCTTCTTCCATCTGTTGCCACAAAAAAAATATTGTCTTCTTTAAAATTTAAAAAAACAGAAGACAGCTCTGGTTTTATATTTGAGTTTGATGCTGAAAAATAAACTGATTTTAAACCTTGAATAAAATCTTCCTTATCTATTAAAAAATCTTCTTCTATTTCTTTTTTAATTTCTGGAACAGATGGAAAGTCTTCTGTTTTTTTTAAATTTATTTCTGTTTTTGTTTTTTTTGTTTCTATTATTAAAAAATTATCTTTTTTTTCAAAAACAATTTCTTCGTTTTCTATATTTAAAATAATTTTTACAAAAACATCTACTGAAATTAAAATCTCCCCTTCTTTAATTGTTTTTACAGGAATATTTATATTAATAGCTGAATCTATGTTTGTTGCTTGAATATTTAAATTATTTTTTTCTGTTTTTAATTTTAAACAAGATAGTGATTCAAGTTCTAAATTCTTACCAGTAAAAAATTCTGATATTTTAATAAAGTTTTCCACTTTTTCTTTTAAGGATATAAATTTCATTTTTATATATTATTAATAATAATTATAAGCTCTGTGATTATGTGTATTTTCTTTTAAACCCCTACTTTAAAAGATATTTTGATAAATTTTTTTTTAATAACTTGTTTATAAAAAATAATAAAGTGTTTTTAATTATTAAAAAACATCTTTTTTAATAATTATTTTTTAAAATTTTTATACTTTTTACATCTTTATAAACAAATTATTAATATCTTGTTAACAAAAAATACATTAATACATCGATCTTATCAACTCAATATCCCGTTGAAGGGAAGAATCTTTTTTTAATTCATTTTTTATTTTTTCATGAGAATGCATTACAGTAGTGTGATCCCTACCACCAAGTTTCTCTCCAATTGAAGGATAAGATCCTGCAAAATCTTCTCTTAATAAATACATAATTATTTGTCTTGGTTTAACAAATTCTTTTTTTCTAATCTTTTTGAAAACATTAGAACTTTCAATATTGTAATAATTAGAAACAATATCTACTAACTCATCAGAAGAAAGAAGCTGTCTTTTTTTGAAATTATTTTTTACAATATTTTTAACAGAATTTAAAGAAAGAGGTTGTTTTTTTATTTCTGATTGAATAATAATATTATTTAAAATACCCTCAAGCTCTCTAATATTTCCAGAAACAGCAGAAGAAATATATTCTAAAATATCATCTTGAACTATAAAATTACGTTCTTTTGCCTTACTTTTTAAAATTTCAAACCTTGATTCATAATCAGGCCCTTGAATATCAATAATCATACCAGCAGAAAATCTAGATCTTAATCTATCCTCAATATCTAAAATTTGATTAGGGTGTTTATCAGAAGATAAAATTATTTGTTTTCCTTCATTGTGAAGGTGGTTAAAAAGATGAAAAAGTTCTTCTTGGGTTTTTTCTTTTTTTGATAAAAATTGAATATCATCCATAATTAAAACATCATAATTTCTATATTTTTGTTTAAAATTATTGGTTTTATTAGATCTCAGTCCAATAAAATCAACAACATCCATATAAAATTGTTCTGAAGTCATATAATATATTTTTTTTTCAGGATCTTTTTCTTTAATTTCATTACCAAGAGCTTGAATTAAATGAGTTTTTCCATAACCAGTATTTCCATAAACTAAAAAGGGATTATATAGATTAGCAGATTTTTTTATAATAACTTGAGAAGCCTGAAAAGCCAGCTCATTAAAAGACCCAATTATAAAAGTATTAAAAGTATATTTAGGATTTAAATTATCTTTTTTATCTGTCTTGTTTTCTTTAAGAGGAAGAAGAGTGTTTTTTTCGTTTTCCTCATTTTTTTTTCTTCCATTTTTTTTTTCTAAAGCAGGTATGGTGGTTTTTTTTTCAATAATAAAATCTATTGTTCTAATACTTTCCTCAATCTCTATTAAACTTTTTAAAATAATTTTACTAAATTTTTCAACAATCCAATTTTTTACAAATTGATTTGGAACAACAATTGTGGCAACCCCTGAATCAATTTTTTTTAAATCTGTTTCTTTAAACCATGTATTAAAATTAGCTTTTGAAATACTTAGCTCAAGGTTTAATAAAACACTTTCCCAAATTTTTTCTTTATTTTTTTTTATAGTACTCGCCATTTAAAATTATGAATTTAAAAATAATATTATTAAAATTATATTTATAAAACTCATTTTATAAAATTATATTTTGTTAATTAAGTTGTTAATATTTTGTGGATATATAAAAAATAAGGCTTTTTTTAAAACTATTTTATATTATAATTAAAAAAATAATTTTTAGAAAATGTCACAAACATACCAACCAAAAAATAAAAAAAGGAAAACAACCCATGGTTTTTTAGCAAGAAAAAAAACTTCAAATGGAAAAAACGTGCTACTTAGAAGATTAAGAAAAGGTAGAAAAAAACTTTCTGTCTAGAAAATGTTTTCAAAAAAAAACAGATTAAAAAAAAAAGAGTTTGAAAAAACTTTTAAAAAAGGGGCTTTTTTAAAAAAAAGCTTTTTTAATGTATATACTTTTAAAAACACAGAAGATAAAAAAAAAATTTCTTTTGTTGTTCCTAAAAAAATAGAAAAAAAAGCAGCTAAAAGAAACAAAAACAAAAGACAAATTTTAGCTTTTTTAAAACTAAACCAAAAATTTATTAAAAATAAAGATTATATTTTTATTTTAAATAAAAAAATTAAATCCAAAGAGGATTTAATTTTTTTAAAAGATAGTATTTTAAATTTTTTAAAAAATTAAAATATTTTTTATCTTTTTTTATTTTTAAAACTTAGGATAAAAAACATCTCCATTTTCTTTAATTTCTATTTCTTTAGTTTTTTCTTTTTTCTCTTCTTTCTTGAAAAAAATTAATCTATAAAGAAGATAAGCTATTATAAGAAGTAAAATAATAAGAATAAACCAAATAAACAAACCAAGACCTGAAAGACCAAAACCTAAAAGACCTCCTTGTGCAAAGAAACCATCCTCAATTTTTATAATAACATCGTTTGTATTTTCCACCACTCCGTCATACTCAATTTTTGCAGAAGAAATAATTTCGTCACCAACTCTTACATCTTTAGAAATCTTAAGTTCTGTTACAAACTCCCTAATCTCTCCTTTTTCTAAAGAAAAATTAGCCCAAACAATTTCTTTTTGAGAAAGATCCTCAATAGATTCATCTTCATCAAGTTCTAGAAAAAAGGGAATGTAATCAGTAACCTTTATACTCTCAACTTTTTCTCCAGTATTATTTACAACTTTAATTTTGTAATAAACAAGATCTTCTGATTCTGAGGAAACCTCATCTGAAAACCCACTTATTTCATCTAGTGAAACAAATTTTGAGATACTTAAAAACTCATCCTCCACCACTTGCTCAACATTATTGTTTTCAATAGGAACAAAAACTATTCCAGAAGAGTTTGTGGTAAAAGATCTTACTAAGCCGTTTTCTCCACTAAACCATCCTTGATAATAATAAGTTGTATTTGAAGATAGACCAAAGATTCTTTCTGAGCAAGTTGCAACACCATCTAAATTTCTATCTCTAGATTCAGTTACAAAAGGCATATTATTTGGAGAAGTTCCCCAAATAAAATTACACTCTCCTCCAAAATATTCCCCAGTAGCCAAAAGATTTAGTGTAGCTGCAGAACTGATAATAGATGTTGCGGTATTTGTTATTACAGATAAATCTTCGCCATCAAAACGAGGAGGGGTTGTTATAAAAAAATTACCCCCCTCATCATCTGTAGTAAAAGACCTCACAGACCCAGAAACAATATCTCCATCTTCATCTTCAGCACAAGCTCTAAAGTAATACTTCTCATCTTCATCTAAACCAGAAACCTTTTCTTCAAACTCATCTCCATCATCATATC
>JABACC010000001.1 GCA_014237915.1 Candidatus Paceibacter sp. | reverse complement strand
TGGTGGGCGGTGAAAAGTACGCGGAGCGTTCCGCTTTCTTAGTTGCAATCGCTACACGATTGTTTCTCGAAAAAAGTTCGAGCAAATGATATAATTTCCGCACAAAAATTAAAAAACTGGAAATTTATTTTCAGTTTTTTAATTTTTTTCTTTTTTGGCGGATTTTGCCGAAGGCAAAATCCGCCAAAAAAAAAAAAAAAATAAAAATTTTCTAATTTTCCTTCATAAAAAATATTATCATTACTTCCCTTTTTATATTTTCAAAATTTAATGTTAAAATTATTTCAATGAAAAAAATATCAACCGAATCTTACAAAGGAGTTAGAGATTTTTATCCAAAAGATTGGATGATCCAAAAATATATTTTCCAAAAAATGTCACAAGCTTGTGAGCTTTTCGGCTACCTCGAATACAACGCAAGTCCTTTAGAGCCTACAGAACTTTTTTTAGCAAAATCTGGAAGCGAAATTATTCAAAATGAAACTTATAATTTAAAAGACAGGGCTGATCGAGAAATAACCTTGAGGCCAGAAATGACACCAACTCTTGCAAGGCTCATCGCTGGAAAAAAAACAGATCTTCAAATGCCAATAAGGTTTTTTTCTATTCCAAATTTATTTAGATACGAAAAACCACAAAAAGGCAGACTGCGAGAACATTATCAACTAAACGCAGATATTTTTGGAACTTCCGGAATTGAAGCTGAAATTGAAATTTTATTTTTGGTAGACAAAATAATGAAAAATTTCGGAGCAAAAAAAGAAGATTATGTTATTAAAATCAATAACAGAAAAATTTTAAATTCTTTTTTTCAAAAATTTTCTTTAACTCAAGAAAAAGTTTATGAAATTTCAAAAATTATTGATAAGAAAGAAAAAATTGGAAAAGAAAAATTTGAAGAAAGTCTTGAAAAATTTTTAAAAGACGAGCAAATAATTGAATTGAATAATTTTTTTTCAAAAAAAGATAATAATTATTTAAGAGAAAACTACAAAGAAGATTTTGAAAAACTTGAAAAAATAATTGAATCTTGCAAAAAAAATGGTATCGAAAATATTGTTTTTGATTTTTCTCTCACAAGAGGTTTCGACTACTACACAGATTTTGTTTTTGAAATTTTTGATACAGATCCAGAAAATAATCGTTCAATGGCTGGCGGCGGAAGATATGATGATCTTTTAGATATTTTTGGGCAAGAAAAAATTCCTGCTGTTGGTTTTGGAATGGGTGATGTCACAATGAGAGAATTTTTAATTTCCAGAAATTTAATTCCAGAAGATTTATCAAAAACAAAAATTTTAATCGCCGTTTTGGAAGAGAAGTTTTTAGAAGATGCCAATTTTTTAGCTAAAAAATTAAGAGACCAGCAAATAAACACAGAAATTGATTTTACTTTCAGAAAAATTTTTAGACAAATAAACTCAGCTGAAAAAAAAGGTGTGGAAAATATTTTAATTTTCGGAGAATCAGAAAAAAATAATGAAATTTATAATATTAAAAACCTAAAAACTCAAAAAGAAGAAAGGGGTTTAAATTTTGAAAATCTTTTAGAAAAACTCAAAGTGTAATTTTCAAAAAAAAATTTTTTATTTTAAATATTTATGGGTGGATTTTGCCGAAGGCAAAATCCACTCTTTCAAAAAATTTCAAATTTGTGTTTATTTTTCAATTTGCTAAAATATCTGCCAATGGAAACATTTCACACATATTTACCAATTATTCAAATTGTTTTATCGATAATTTTAATAATTGCAGTTTTACTTCAGCAATCAGGAAGCTCTCTTGGGGCTGGTTTTGGTGGAGACGATTCAGATTCATCAACAAATACAACAAGAAGAGGTTTTGAAAAAACTCTATTAAAATTTACTTTAATTGTTGCTTTTTTGTTTGTTGCATCTTCATTTTACGCTTTTTTAATTTAAATATTAAAAAAGCTTTATGGTGAAAACTATAAAATTAAATGGCTAATATTTCAAAAATAGTACAAAAAAAAATGAAAAAGATGGTTTTTTTCTCACAAAGAAAAAATACTTTTTTTGTTTTACTTTTAATAATTTTTTACATAATAATTTTAATTTCATCAAAATTTTATTTAAAGGAAATTCCAAAAAATGGCGGATCTTTTTCTGAAATTATTATTTCAAAACAACCCCGTTTTATAAACCCAGTTTTAGCTACCTCTTCAATTGACAAAGACTTATCTGAAATAATTTACGAAAGTCTCTTGGAAAAAAATGAATTCGGCAAATTAAAAGAAAATATTGCTTCTTTTTCTCTGTCAGATTCAAAAAAAATATATTCTTTAAAATTAAGAAAAGATATTTTTTGGAGTGATGGAAAAAATTTAGATGCCGACGACGTAATTTTTACAATCGAAAAAATCCAAGATCCTTTAATTAGAAGCCCGTACCTTTCAATCTGGAAAGATGTTGGGTTAGAAAAAACCAGCTCACATTCTTTAAATTTAATTTTAAAAAAACCTTATTCTTATTTTGAAGAAAATCTAACTTTACAAATTATGCCAAAACATATTTGGGAAAATTTTGACTCTACCGGATTTGCCTTAGCTCAAGCAAATTTTGAACCTATTGGTTCAGGGCCTTACAAAATTACATCTTCCAAAAAAAATTCTAGTGGCTTTTATGAAAAAATTTCTTTAGAAAAAAATTCCTATTTTTGGAAAAATATTTATCTGGAAAACATAAACTTTTTGTTTTTTGAAAATTTAGAAGATTATAAAAACTCTTTAACTTTTAAAGACTCTTCTTTAATTCAAAATATTTTTCTTTCAAACGAACTTTTTCCAATTCTTGAAAAAGAATTTTCAAGCAAAGAATTAGAAAGAAATAATTTAATAACATTTTTTATAAATTTAGATAAAAATGATTTATTAAGAGATTCTGATTTTAGAGAATTTTTAATAAAAGAAATAGAGGGTTTTAAGAAAAATCTTATGGGGGTAAGTTTTCAAGAAGATTTTGTAAAACTTTCAGAAAATATTTTTAATATAAAAAAAGAAAATAATTTTGAAAATTTAAATAATAGTGAAAGTGATGATTCAAGCCCTAAGGAAATTTTAGAAAAAAATGGTTGGCAAAAAAATGAGGTTGGAATTTATGAAAAAAAGAAAAATGATCAAACCTTAAAGGCTTCAATAACTCTAGAATATGTGGACGAAAAAAAATTTGAAACTTTAGTAAAAAATCTAAAAAACTATTTGGAAAAATCCGGAATATCTGTTAAGATATTGAAAAAAGATTCTAATTCTATTATTAACGAAAGTATAAGAGGGCGAGAATTTGAGACAATTCTTTTCGGTTTAGACCTTGGGGTTCGTCCTGATTTTTATTATTTTTTTCACTCTTCACAGAGAACAGATCCCGGAGCAAACATAAGCTCTGTAACATCAACTTCGGTTGATGAAAATCTTGAAAAGCTTCGTGAAAAAAAAGAAGGCAGGGCTGAAACTTTAGAAAAACTTGAAAAAAATATTTACGAAGAATTTTCTCTTATTCCCCTTTATTCAAATAAATATTCTTATTTTTATAATGAGAATTTAAAAAATTTAAATATTTACAAAGTAGATAATTGGAGTGAAAGATTTTTTGATATAGAAAACTGGTATCTTTATACCGAAAAAGTTTTTTAAAAAAATTTTATTTTTAGAAAAAATAAATTTTTAAATATTTTTGAAAATTTATTTTTGCTAAAAAGGCAAAACTATTTATTAAAATTTAAAAATTAAAAATGGAAAAAAAAGAATTATACAAAAAGCCAAGAACTACTTCTTTTGCTGGGGCCAGAAGAAAACCTGCAAAATTTGCAAATCGTGGTTTTTCTGGAAACAGAAGAGAAAATATGAAAACAACCGGGGTAAGGCTTGAAGAAATAAAAGTTCCTGAGCTTAAAGATGGAGATGTTAGAGTTTTGGCTATTGGAGGTTTTGAAGAAGTTGGTAGAAACATGCTTGCTATTGAAAAAAAAGATGAAATTTTTATTTTCGATGCAGGATTTGAATTTACCTCAGATTACACCGCTCCGGGGATTGATTTTTCTCTACCAAACACGAAGTATTTGGTAAAAAATAAAGAAAAAATAAAAGCTCTAATAATAACTCATGGTCATTTAGACCACATTGGGGGTATTCCTTACATGTTGGCTGAGCTTGGAAACCCCGAAATTTATACAAGAAACATGACAATGCTTCTTATAAAAAAAAGGATGGAAGAATTTCCAGAAGCTCCAACTCCCTCTTTTGTTTTAGTTGAACCGGGAGATTCAAGAAAGCTTGGGGAAACTTCAATGGACTTTTTTGAAGTAACTCACTCTATTCCTGATTCTATGGGAATTTCAATAAAAACCGATCACGGAAATATTATTGTTACTGGAGATTTAAAACTTAGACACGAAAACGGGGTTCCTGTAAAGTACGAAGAGGAAACTTGGGGGAAACTTTCAAAAGAAAAAAATATCTTGATGATTTCAGATTCTACTAATTGTGAAAATCCCGGTTGGTCTATACAAGAAAAAACAATTCATGAAAATGTTGAAAAATATATGAAAGATATTGATGGCAGAATAATTATTGCAACTTTTGCTTCCCAGTTTGAAAGAATGATCGCTTTTGTAAAAGCGGCTGAAAATCTTGGTAAAAAAATTGTTTTAGAAGGAAGGTCTATAAAAACAAATATGGATATTGCAAAAACTTCTGGTTATTTTACAGCAAAAAAAGACACAATAATTGGAGCTGATAAAATAGATCAATACCCTTCAAATAGAATTGTTGTAATTTCAACTGGAGGCCAAGGTGAAGAATTTGCAGCTCTTCCAAGAATGTCTCGTGGAGATCATAAATATATAAAATTATCTGAAAAAGACACCATTATTTTGTCTTCTTCTGTTATTCCGGGAAATGAAATTTCTGTAAGACTCTTACTGGATAATCTTTCCAGACACGATTTAAAAATAATTCACTACAAAACTTCTGATGTGCATTCTACAGGTCACGGAAACGCGGAAGAGTTAAAATGGATAATTAAAAAAGTTAATCCAACTTTTTTTGTTCCAGGATATGGTTATCACTCAATGCTTAAAGAACATAAGAGGTTAGCGATAGAAGCTGGAATTTCAAAAGAAAATATTTTTGTTCCAGACAACGGATCTGTTATTGATATAAAAGATAAAAAAGAAGCTGCTGTTTTAAAAGAAAAAATTCCTTCATCACCTTTAATGGTTGATGGATTTTCTGTTTCAGAAATGCAAAAAGCTGTTATTTCTGATAGAAAAATTTTATCTAAGGATGGTTTTATAAATGTTGTCATTTTGATAAATGTTTCTAAAAAAACACTTCAAAAATCTCCTGATGTTTTATCTAGAGGTTTTGTTTATCTTCGTGAATCTCAAAATCTTTTGGGCCAAACAAGGTCTCTTGTTTCAAAAATTGTTGAGAAAAAATTATTAGAAACAAAAACCGCTAGAATTGATGTTGATGAGATAAAATATGAAATTGGAAAAACCTTAGAAAGATTTTTCTTAAAAAAAACAAACAAAAAACCTCTGGTAATGCCTCTTGTTTTGGTAATTTAATTTTACTAAAAATAAATTATTTTCTTTTTTTGGTTTTTTTAGAAATTTTATTTTTTTTCTTTTCTTCTTTTTTAGCAACAACTTTATCTTTTATTTTTCCAAACCTTTTGTCTATTTTTAAAAATTTAGTTTCTTTGTCTTTTTCTTTTTTAACTTTAATTCCATGTTTTTCGAGAAGTTTCTCAAAATCTTCTCTTTCCATATTTTCAATTTCAATTAACTTTTCAGAAATGTCATGAAGAGCTTCTTCGTGCTCATCTAAAACAGCTTTTGTTATTTCCATACATTCTTCCATAATTCTTGCCACTTCTTCGTCAACAACTGCACCAGTTTTTTCTGAATAAGCTTTTTCAATACCACTTCCACTTCCGGGCACCATTCCTCCTCCTTGCTCATCAAGGGCTAAAACTCCAACTTTTTCACTCATTCCATATTTTGTTACCATGGCTCTTGCAGTACCCGTAGAAACCTGAAGGTCGTTTGAGGGGCCAGTTGTTACATCTCCGAAAATTTTAAGCTCTGCAGCATAACCAGCAAGAGCCACTGAAATATCTGCTAAAAAATCTTCTTTAGTGTTCATTGATTTGTCCTCAAAAGGCAAATTAAGTGTATATCCAGCAGCTCTTCCTCTTGAGATGATAGATATCTTGTGGACAGGATCAGCGTGCTCCAAAACACTCCCAACAAGAGCGTGCCCTACTTCATGATATACTGTTCTTATTAAATCTTTGTCCGATAAAATATGAGATTTTCTTTCAGGACCTAAAATAACTTTTTCTATTGATCTTATAAGATCATACTGCGAAATTTTATCTCTATTTTCTCTAGCGGCTAAAATAGCTCCTTCGTTCATTAAAGATTGTAAATCAGCTCCTGAAAAGCTTGGGGTTCTTGAGGCGATAACATCTAAATCAACATCTCCGAAAAAAGGTTTTCCTACTGAGTGAACTTCCAAAATTTTCAATCTATCTTCTTTGTCTGGCAAATCAATTGTTACTCTTCTGTCAAATCTTCCGGGTCTTAAAAGTGCAGGATCTAAAACTTCTGGCCTGTTTGTGGCTGCCATTACAATAACTTTTTGATCATTTTCAAACCCATCCATTTCCACTAAAATTTGGTTTAGGGTTTGCTCTCTTTCGTCGTTTCCTCCTCCTGTTCCGCCTCCTCTAACTCTCCCGATAGCATCAATTTCATCTATAAAAATAATTGATGGTGAAGATTTTTTAGCCAAATTAAATAAATCACGCACTCGTGACGCTCCAACTCCCACAAACATTTCTACAAATTCAGAACCTGAAACAGAAAAAAAAGGGACTCCGGCTTCGCCAGCCACCGCTCTTGCAAGTAGAGTTTTTCCAGTTCCGGGAAGCCCCATCATTAAAACTCCTTTTGGAATAGTGGCTCCAATTTTTAAAAATTTTTTTGGATTTTTTAAAAAATCAACAACCTCCTCAAGTTCTTCTTTTGCTTCTTTGGCTCCTGCAACATTTTTAAAAGTAACTCTATTTTTAGCATCTTTTGGATCAATAAATTTTGCTCTTGAATTTCCAAAAGTAAAAGCCTGCATCGCTCCTCCTCCGCCTTTTGAGCCTCTGGTTAAAAAATAAAATAAAATAATTAAAAGTAAAATTGGGAAAATAAAAGGTGCAACTTTTTCAAAAACATACCCAATTCCTGATGGTTTCTTAATCTCAATTTCGACATTTTTTAAATTATCTTGGTTAAGACCAAAATTCAACAAAGATTCTGTTAATGATGTTTCTGCTTCTTTTTTAGATTTTTTTTGTTCCCCGTTTTTTAAAAAAATTTCTAAATTTCCATCTCTTTCTACTTCAATTTTTTCAACTTTATTTTCTAAAACAAAAATAGAGAGTGCTGACAAAGAAATTTCATCAATATTTTTTTTTTCTTCAAGGCTTGAAAAAATTCCTAAAAAAACTACAAAAATTAAAATAGCAATCGCTAATTGGTTAAAAAATCTATCAAGGGGTTTTTTACTTTTTCCCCTACCTCCAGATTTTTTATTTGTTTTTTGATTTTCAGAAAGAAGATTTTTTATTTTTTTTCTCATTTTATTATTTGTTTTTTTCATTGAAAAAATTATAACATTATTATCAAAAATAAAAATAAATTTTATATTTTTCCTTTTTTTATAAAAAATCTGGGGATAAAATACAAAAATAAAATGAGAAAAAAAATAAAAATCCTTATTTTAAAAGCTTTAAAAAAAAATGATAAAAATTTTATTTTTTTTTGGAAAAACTGCTAAAATAAAATGTAGCAAAAAATTAAAAATAATTTAAAAATAATAAAAATGGCAACAAAAAAAACTACAAAAAAAATAGAACCTATTTTAAAAGAAAACAAAGAAAGGTTTGTAATTTTTCCTATAAAACACCACGATATTTGGCAAATGTACAAACACGCAGAAGCTTCTTTTTGGACAGCAGAAGAGATTGATCTTTCTTCAGATTTAGTAGACTGGGAAGAAAAATTAAATAAAGATGAAAGACATTTTATCTCTCATGTTTTGGCTTTTTTTGCAGCCAGTGACGGAATTGTAAACGAAAATTTAGCTGAAAATTTTTTAAATGAAGTTCAATACCCAGAAGCTCGCTTTTTTTATGGATTTCAAGTTGCTATGGAAAATATTCATTCAGAAACTTATTCTCTTTTAATTGATACTTATATAAAAAAAACTTCAGAAAAAGAAAAATTATTTAAAGCCATTGAAACAATTCCAACGATCATGAAAAAAGCAGAATGGTCAATGCGGTGGATAAAATCTAAAAATTTTGAAGAAAGATTAATCGCTTTTGCTGCTGTGGAAGGAATATTTTTCTCTGGTGCTTTTTGTTCAATTTTTTGGCTGAAAAAAAGAGGTTTAATGCCGGGGTTAACATTTTCAAACGAGCTAATTTCAAGAGATGAAGGAATGCATTGCGATTTTGCTTGCCTTTTACACAATAACCATCTTATAAATAAATCTTCTGAAAAAACTATTTTAAAAATAATAAAAGAAGCTGTGGAGCTTGAAAAAGAATTTGTCTCAGAAGCACTTCCTGTTTCTTTAATCGGGATGAACGCAAAATCTATGTGTCAATATATTGAATTTGTGGCTGATAGGCTCCTTACAGAGCTTGGGTGCTCCAAAAACTACAATGCAGAAAACCCTTTTGACTTTATGGATATGATTTCCCTTCAGGGAAAAACAAACTTCTTTGAAAAAAAAGTTTCAGAATATCAAAAAGCTGGAGTTTCAGATTCTTTTAACTCCGAAGAAAGTTCAAAATTTTCTCTTGATACAGAATTTTAAAATTATTAATAAAAAGTAACAAAAAAAAATATGAAAGTCGTAAAAAGAAGTGGAAAAAAAGAAAAAGTAAAGTTTGATAAGGTTTTGCTTAGGTTAGAAAAATTATCTTATGGTTTAGATACTAAATATGTGGATCACGCAGAGGTTGCAAAAAAAACCATAGAAGGAATTTATGATGAAGTTGCAACAACAGAGCTTGATAATCTTTCTTCAGAAATTGCAGCATCGCTAACAATAAAACACCCTGATTATTCACTTTTTGCTTCAAGAATTGCTGTTTCAAATATTCACAAAAATGTTGAAAAATCTTTTTCTAAAAATATTGATTTACTTTATAACAATATAGACGAAAAAACTGGAGAAAAAGCTCCACTTATTACAAAAGAAATTCACTCAATTGTAATGAAAAATAGTGACGAGCTTGATGCTGCTGTTTTACATGATCGTGATTTTACTTATGATTTTTTTGGTATAAAAACACTTGAAAGAGCCTATCTTTTAAAAAGAAACGGGGAAATATCAGAAACTCCCCAACAAATGCTTTTGCGAGTAGCTCTTGGAATTCATAAAAAAGATATTAACTCAGCCATTGAAACTTACGAGCTTATGTCTGAAAAATTCTTCACTCACGCTACCCCAACTCTTTTCAATGCAGGAACGGTCAGACCCCAACTTTCTTCTTGTTTTCTACTTGCCATGAAAAAGGACTCCATTGAAGGAATTTATGATACGTTAAAATCTTGTGCAAAAATTTCTCAATATGCTGGTGGAATTGGTGTTTCTATTTCAAATATAAGATCCCGAGGATCTTATATAAAAGGAACTGGTGGTTCTTCAACCGGAATTGTTCCAATGTTAAAAAATTTTAATGAAACGGCTTCTTATGTTGACCAAGGTGGTGGAAAAAGAAAAGGCTCTTTTGCTATGTATTTAGAGCCTTGGCATTCAGATGTTTTTGATTTTTTAGATCTTAAAAAAAATACAGGAAAAGATGAAATGAGAGCTCGAGATCTTTTTTATGCTCTTTGGGTTCCAGATTTATTTATGAAAAGAGTTGAGGCTGACGAGATTTGGTCTTTAATGGATCCTGCTGTTTCAAAAAAGCTTTTTGATGTTTACGGAAAAGATTTTGAAAAACTTTACGAAGAATACGAAAAAAAAGGTATGTTTGTAAAACAAGTAAAAGCAAGAGAGTTGTGGAATAAAATAGTAGAATCTCAAATAGAAACTGGGATGCCTTATATGCTTTACAAAGATTCTTGCAACGAAAAATCAAACCAAAAAAATCTTGGAACAATAAGATCTTCAAATTTGTGTGCTGAAATTATTGAATATTCATCTTCCAAAGAAATTGCTGTTTGTAATTTAGCTTCAATTTCATTACCAAAATTTATTGACGATGAAGGCGTTTATAATTTTGAAAAATTAGAAAAAGTAGTTTCTGTTATTGCAAAAAATATCGATAAAATAATTGATGAGTCTTTCTACCCCATCGAAGAGGGTAAATATTCTAATTTAAGAAACAGGCCGATGGGAATTGGAGTTCAAGGTCTTGCAGATACTTTTGCAAAATTAAAAATTCCATTTTCTTCAGACAGAGCCCGAACTTTAAACAAAGAAATTTTTGAAACTATTTATTATGCTGCACTAAAAACTTCAATGGAGCTTTCAAAGAAAAAAGGTTCTTACAAAACTTTTAAAAACTCTCCCGCTTCAAAAGGAATTTTGCAATTTGATATGTGGAATGTTGATCCCACAAACAAAAGATACGATTGGCAAAGCCTAAAAAAAGAAATTAAAAAAAATGGTTTAAGAAATTCTCTTTTAATTGCCTTAATGCCCACAGCTTCGACTTCACAAATTTTAGGAAACAACGAGTCGTTTGAGCCTTTCACTTCAAATTTATACACAAGAAGAGTTTTGGGTGGAGAATTTATGGTGGTTAACAAACATCTTTTAAGAGACTTAATAAAATTAGATCTTTGGGACGAAAATATGAAAAATAGATTAATGGCAGAAAATGGCTCTATTCAAAATATTGAAGAAATTCCAAAATACATAAAAGAAATATACAAAACTGTTTGGGAAATTCCTCAAAAAGATATTCTTGAAATGGCAAAAGATAGAGGCGCTTTTGTAGATCAGTCTCAATCTATGAATATTTTTATGGAAGGTGCTTCTTTGGCAAAAATAACTTCAATGCATTTTTATGGTTGGAAAGCAGGTTTAAAAACTGGAATGTACTATATGCGAACAAAATCAGCCAGAGATGCCATTAAATTCACAGTTGAAAAAGACACAAAAAAAATAGAAAAAAATTCTTCAGCTAGGGTTAAACAAGCTTTGGCGGCGGCGGAAGATGAAGAGATTTGTGAATCTTGTTCGGCATAGAAAAAATTTGACTTTCTGGTAAATAAATGATAAACTTATTTTGGGGTTGAGTTAAAAAAGAAAGGAAAAAAAATGAAAAAAGAAGACTCAGACGAACTGTGTTTCGTTTTGTTCTTTGTTTGTTTTTTTATGACAATTGGAATAATATCTCTTTCTCTCACAATGAAATATGTTTATTATGGGCCTCTGGCTGTGGAGGATTCTAAAAATCATGCAGCAAACCATGCAACCATGGTGGTTTGCAAAAGCCTTATCATTGATGAGGAGCGATCATTCCCAAGCCTGCCGAAACCCTGCCATTTGGTAGCGGCCTTGCTTAAAAGTGAGACGCGCAAAACCTGCGTCGAAATAGTAAGCGAAGCGGCAATTACCAAAATGGGCGGGGGTATTCCTACTAAAATTCCTCATTCCTGCACAGCAGGATTTGATGCAGGCTGGCCAAAAAAAGAGGAGGTTTTTTACTTAAATTTATTTTTCTTACATTTTTTCAACTTTTTCTATAGCTAAAAGTTCCAAACCTTTTTCTAAAGTTTTTGAAAATTTTTCTACAAGTTTTAAATTATACAAATAATCTGAATTTTCTGAATCCAAAATTTTTGTTTTTTCATAAAAAGAAGAAAATTCTTGAGCTAAATCGTATAAATAATTTGCTATGTGGTGGGGGGAAAAATCCCGCAGGGATTTTTCCACTTGTTCTTCAAACCTGTATAAAATTTTTTCAAAATCTGAAACTTGAGAATTTTTTTCAAAATCTGAAACTTGAGAATTTTTTTCAAAATCACCAGCTTTTTTTAAAATAGATTTTGCTCTAACAAGTGAATATAAAAGGTAAGCGCCAGAGTCTCCAGAAAAATCTAAAGCTTTTTCAAAATCAAAAACAATATTTTTTCCAGATGAAACTTTCAAAATTGCATATTTCAAACACGCTATAGAAATTTTTTCTACTTCCTCATCTGAAAGTTCAGGATTTTTTTCTTTCACTTTTTCGGAAGATTTTTCTAAAAGATCAAAAACCAACGGAACATTTCCATATCTTGAAGAAATTTTTTCTTGCCCTGAAAAACTCATTCTTCCATGAGAAAGAAAAATAAATTTATCTGAAACTTTTTTATCAAAAATTTCATAAGATTTTTTTACCAATTTAAAATGATCTTTTTGCTCCACATCAGCAATTGTAAAAGATTTATCAAAATTATATTTTTCATTTTTTATATTAATTAATCCAAAATCTTTAGCTAAATATGTTCCAAAATCATCAGAGTTTATAAAAACATTATCAAAAAGACCAAATTTTGAACCTTCAAAAATTATTGCTCCATCTGAGCCTTTAAAAATTTTTCCAATATTTTCTTTTACTAATTTTTTTCCAAGCTCCTCCGACTCTGATTCAAAAATAAAACCATCAAAGGAAGATCCTAATTTTGAAGTTATTTCTTTAAAATGCTCTAAAGAAAGATTTTTCCCATATTCGTAAATTTTTAAATTTTCCCCTTCTGTTTTTTCATAAATTTCTTTATTTATTTGTCTTACTTCTTTTTTTATATTTTCATCTTCTTGATATTTTTTTGTTCCATAGACATAAGCTTCTGCTATATCCGAGAGGGAGAAATTTTTATTTTTTCCTTCTTTTTTTAAAGCCCAAACTGTTTTAGCAATTCCTGGAGAAACATCTGATGGAAAGGAAACTTGTGTTAAATCTGCCCCAGAATAAGAAAAAACTCTTCCTAGCGACTCTCCGATGGAATTATTGACCAAATGCCCCACATGAAGAGGTTTGAAAAGATTTGGGCTGGAATGCTCTAAAAGTATTTTTTCTCCTGAAAGTTTTTTTTGTATTTTTAAATTTTTTTCATTTTTTAAAAAATCAGAAAAAAATTTATTAGAAAGAAAAAAGTTTAAAAATCCTGCTCCTGCTGTTTCTATTTTTTTTATATATATGTGAGGTTTTATTTTAGCGTGAATTTGCTCCGCAAATTCACGCAGATTTTTTCCACTTTCTTTAGCTAAAACCATTGCAATATTTGAAGAAAAATCTCCCATTTCTAAATTTTTTGGATGTTCCAAATTTTCTAAATCTATTTCTATCTGAAAATTATTTTCCTTTAAAGAATTTTTAAGTAAGTCTAAAATTATATTTTCTATTTTTTTCATTTTTAAATTATAACAAAAAATATAAAAAGCAGTGTAAAATTAAATTTTACACTGCTTTTTATATTTTTTATTTTAAGAAAAATTTTATATTTTTGTAATTTCTACAAAACTATGTGTTTGTCTGTGTCCTATTATTTTATCGTAATTAGACTTTGACTTAAATTTTTGAATTCTTATCTTTTTATCTCTCTCTTCTTTTAAAAATTTTCCTTCAACTTTTTTTCCAGAAACATAGGGGGCTCCAAGCTCGGTTTTAGAACCGTCATCAAATAAAACAACTTGGTCAAAAGTAATTTTTGAACCTTCTTTGTTTTCACCTGAAAGTTTTTCTATTTTTATAGAATCTCCTTCTAAAACTTTATATTGTTTACCTCCTGTTTCTATTACAGCAAATTTCATAATTTAAAAATTTTATCAGAAAATTAAAAAAATACAAATTTTTCTCTAAAATTTTTCATATTTTTCTATGCTATAATTCCCTATACAAAAATAATCTAAAAAAAATAAATTGATGAAAAAAAGAAAAAAAAGAGAAGAACAGCTTAGAATAAATGAACAAATCCGCTATCCTGAAGTAAAAGTTTTAAACGATGATGGTTCAATGCTTGGGGTTATGAGCTCGTACGACGCTCTAAAAAAAGCAAATTCTTTAAATTTTGATCTTGTGGAAATATCGGGTAACTCAAAACCTCCTATTGTTAAAATTACTGATTACGGAAAATTTAAATACGAAAAAAAGAAAAAAGATAGAGATATAAAAGCTAAAACTAAATTAACAGAAACAAAAACAATTCAAATAAAACCCGGAACTGGAGACGGAGATTTATCTTTAAAAGCTAAAAATATTTCAACTTGGCTAAAAGAAGGAAACAGAGTTAAGCTCGATCTTTTTTTAAGAGGAAGATCAAAATATATGGAAGAAAATTTTTTAAAACAAAGATTAAACAGAATTTTACTTTTAGTAACAGAAAACTACAAAATTGCTGATGGGCCAAAAAAATCTCCAAAAGGAATGACCATGATTTTAGAAAAATCAAACAAGAAAAGTCTTTCATCGGAAGACAATAAAAAACCTACAAAAAAAAGCAAAGATAAAAATGCTTGAAATACACTCAACGATAAAAAAAGAAAATATTCCAAAAATAAATAAAAAAAAGTTTGTAGAAATAAAAGATTTTGTTTTAGGAAAAAATTACGAACTCTCTCTTGTGTGGATTGGAGAAAAAAAATCAAAAAAATTAAATTTTCAATATAGAAAAAAAAATAAATCCACCGATATTTTGTCTTTTTCTATAAATAAAAATTTAGGAGAAATTTTTATAAACAAAGAAAAAGCTTATAAAAATGCTGAAAATTTTTCCAGAAAAGAAAATAATTTTTTAGAACTTTTGTTTGCTCATGGGTGTGTTCATCTTTTAGGCTTTGATCACGGAAAAAAAATGAATGAGTGGGAAAAAAAAATTCACAAAAAATTTAAGATTTAGAAGCGCAAACTCTTAAATTATTTGAAAAATTATTTAAGTTTTCCGAATTTTCATAAACATCGTTTAAACATTTATTTAAAGAATTTATATTTTTTGGGTTTTCTTTTAAAATTTCATTTTCATAAAAATATTTTGCAGAATAGGCTGGAAGAAAAACCTCAAAACCTTTAAAAATTTTTTCATCTCTTTCTCTGTTTTTGTTTAAAATATCAAAAAATAAAATAGTGGAAGACGAAGTTAGAGTGTTATACCATTGAGGATTTTTTTCAAGATCTTTTCCAAATTCCATAAAGCCTAAAAATAAATCTTTTTTCTCTTTTTCTGTTAAATCTAAAGTATAGAAATAAGTTTCGTCTTTGTCTGTAAAAATTCTTCTTCCAAGACTGTCTTCTTCTGAAGACAACACAAATATTAGCTCATACCCTCTAAACGCACCTTTTAAAATTGAAAATTCTTCGTTTTCTTCTCTTCTGGCCTCCACCGAGATAATTAATTTTTTATTTCCAAAATTAAAAGATAAAAATGCGTGTGCAAATGCAGGATTTTTAAAATGAGTTAAAATATAATTTACTTCTTCCAAAGAATTTAAATTGTAACTTTCGTTATAATAATCTTCTTTCATTTTTAGAATATAAGAAAAATCTCTTACGTTTTCTATATAAATTTCATCTCCATTAATTTCTATCTCTGCTAAAGTTTCGTGGTCTTCTGCCCAAAGTTTGTCGCTTTGTGGCGGATAATAAACCGAAAGAAAAAAAAGTATAGCTCCCGACAAAATCCACATTTTTAATCTTTTTAAAATAAACATATTTTTTATAAAAAATTTTCTTCAACGTGTAAAATAATTTTACCAGACTCATACATAGAAACGGAGTTTACATTGTCTACTAAAAAAGGGACTTGGGCTTTTTTACCTTTTTTCAAAAGCTCTTCTCTAAAATCTGGATTTTGATCTACCTTTTTTTCCTCAAATAAAATTTTATTTTCTTTAAAAAAATCTTTAACTTTGTCGCAGTGAGGACACTCTTTTTTTGAATACAAAATTAACATTTTTCTATTATATCATATAAAATTTTGCGGGCCCCCGAAGGGGGCCCGCAAAATTTTATTTAAAAAATAAAAAATAAGATTCTAACTTTTTAAATAATCCATCATTGTTTGTGCGTCTGAAACTTCGAAAGGATCTGCTCCAAAATTATCACAAATTCCGTCTTCGGTAAACATTTTTTTTATTTCTCCATCTTCAACAAACATTGAGTATCTCCAAGATCTTGAACCAAAACCAAGATTTTCTTTTTTTACAAGCATTCCCATTTTGTCTGTAAATTCAGCGTTTCCATCAGGAAGTAAGAAAATGTTTTTATTTCCCTGATCTTGCCCCCATTTATACATAACAAAAGCGTCATTTACTGACACGCAAATAATTTCATCAACACCCAAAGCTTTAAATTCTTCATATTTTTCATCAAATCCTGGTAGATGACTTGATGAACAAGTTGGTGTAAATGCCCCCGGTAGAGAAAAAACTACAACTTTCTTTCCAGAAAAAACCTCATTGGTTGAAAGATCCACCCATTTAAAAGGGTTTTCTCCTCCTAAAGATTCATCTCTTACCCTTGTTTTAAAAATAACTTCTGGAACTTTATCTCCTTCTTTTAACATAATATTTTAAAAAATTAATTTAATAATATTTAACATTATATCAAACTTTAAAAAATTGCAGGAAAAAATTATTTATCTAAAAAATTTGTACCAAAATTTTCTAAAGAATTAATTAGTTTTTTGGATTTTAGTCCAATTCTTGTTAGAGAGTATTCTGTTTTGGGTGGCATTACTGGGTATATTTTTTTTGAAACTATTTTATCCTCAATTAATTGATTTAAGGAATGTATAAGCATTTTATCAGATACATTTTTAATAGAATTATTATTAATAAACCTTTTAATCTCACCGTATCTCTGTTTTTTATTTTCATGTAAGAACCACAATATTAAACACTTTCTTGATCCACCTAAAATATCTAAAGTTACCTCTAATGGACAAGAATATTTTTTATTTCCTCTTCTAAACATTTTTTATTACTTACTTTTTGGTAAGTATTGTACTAAAAGTTACTTAGTATTACAATATAAAACAACTCTGATAAAGGGTTTATTAAAAAAATAATAATGTTTAAACTATAATGATTTTAGAATTTGTTAAATTTAAGTTAAAAAAAGACACAAAAAAAGAAGACTTCTTAAAAGAAACTAGAGCGATTCACGATTTGTTTTTAAAAAAGCAAGATGGTTTTATTTCGAGAAAAACAGCATTCTCAAATAACGAATATTGTTTTGATCTAGTCGAGTGGGAAGATATGGAAAAAGCAAAAAATGCAATAAAATCTTTTGAAATTTTTGAGGGTGGAGAAAGGTGGATGAATATGATAGATATCGAATCCGTGGAAATGGAACATTTAGAAGGAGTGGTTACTTATAATTCATAGAGAGGCTCAAAAATTGCAGGAAAAAAAGTGGCTTATCAGCCACTTTTTTTTCTACAATTTTTAAATTATTATTTTACTTCCTCTTTCCAACCTTTCTTCTTTTGACAATAAGAGCGTTTGAATATTTTTTAGGTTTTCTAGTTTTTTGACCTTTTCCTGCGGGTTTTCCCCATTTTGTAACAAGTCTTCTTCTTCCTATTCCCGCTTTTCCTTCTCCTCCTCCGTATGGATGGTCTACTGCGTTCATGGCTGAACCTCTAACTCTCGGCCTTCTTCCCATTTTTCTTGCTCTTCCGGCTTTTCCAATATTTACAAGTTTATGTTCATCGTTTGAAACATTTCCAACTGAAGCGTAGCAATCAGCTAAAACAATTCTAATTTCTCCTGAAGGCATTTTAATTTGAACTTTGTCTCCATCAACACCTAAAACTTCAAGTCCAGATCCTGCTGAACGTGCCATTTTTGCACCTCCGTTTGGTTTTATTTCCACATTGTGTACAAAAATTCCTGAAGGGATATTTTTTAACATCATTCTATTTCCTGTTTTTACTTCAGCTTTTTCTGAAACAATAATATTGTCTCCAACCTTGATTCCTTTTGGAGAGACTATATATCTTCTCTCTCCGTCGTTATAACAAACAAGTGAGATAAAAGCAGATCTGAAAGGGTCATATTCCACTGTTTCAATTTTTGCAGGAATATCTTTTTTATCATATTTAAAATCAACGTCTCTGTAACTTCTTTTTACTCCCCCTCCTCTAAATCTAATTGTAATTCTTCCATCGCTATTTCTTGATGAATTATTTTTTCTACCTTTAGTAAGTGCTTTGTGTGGCTTTGTTTTAGTTAAAGTTTTTTTGTAAGAAACAAAAGTCATTCCTCTTTGCCCCGGTGTGTTTGGTTTAATTCTTTTCATAATATTTATTTATTTTCCTAGTTTTTTCTAGATATTTTAATAATGATTAATAATTTTTTATACTACTTTTATAGTATCTCCTTTTTTAAGATAAACATAAGCTTTTTTAAAACCTGTTTTTTCTCCAACTCTACCTCTAATGAAAGTTTTTTTATTTGGTTTTTTTGCAATATTTACTCTAACTGGCTTTACTTTGTATATTTCAAAAATTTCTTTTTTTATTTCTGATTTAGTGGCTTCGGGAGTAACTTCAAAAGTATAAATATTTTTATCAGAAAGGCCTGCAGTTTTTTCAGTTACCATAGGTTTTTTGATTACTATTTTTTTGGTGTTTAAATTCATAAGCTTAAAATTTATTTAGATAAAAGAAAATCTATGCTCTCTTTTGGGCTAATAATAACAAGATATTTGTATTTCAAAAGATCTAAAATATTTAACTTTCTAAACTCATCAAGCTGAGTAGCTGAAATATTAGAAAAAGATTTTAAATTATTTGGATTAATTTCTGTGTTTGTGATTAAAGCTGAATTTTTCTTTTTTGTTAAAATATCAGAAAATCCATCTATTTTTGAAAAATTTTCTAAAATATTTAAAGCCTCTTTTGTTTTTGGCTCTTTTAAAGAAAAATTTTCAATAAATAAAATTTCCCCATCTCTGTTTTTTTGAGCTAAAACTGAATACAAAGCAGCTCTTTTGGCTTTTTTGTTTATTTTTTTTGAAAAGTTTTTTTCATTTGTTGGCCCAAAAGTAACTCCTCCGCCTTTCCAAATTGGTGATCTTGAAGATCCGTGTCTTGCCCTACCTGTTCCTTTTTGTTTCCAAGGTTTTTTACCTCCTCCTCTTACTTCTCCTCTTCCTTTTGTATGTGCAATAACTTGTCTTTTGTTTGAATTTGAAGAAACTACAACTTCGTGAACTAAGTCATTTTTAAAAGGAACAGAAAAAATTTCATCTGGTAATTCTACATCCCCTGATTTTTTTCCTGAAAAATTATATACTACTGCTTTCATAAAATTTTAATTATCGACTTACTAAATTTTTTTTTCAGTCTTTTTAATAATATGGATTTCTCCACGATCTTTTTTAAAGAAAGACCAAAAACTTTTAAGTTCCAAAATTATATCACAATAATAAAAAAAACAAATTTTTTTCTTAAAAAGAAAAAGCGGATTTTGCTTCGCAAAATCCGCTCTTGTACCTTTCTTAATTTTTTAAATATTAGAAAACTAAATTAATTAAAAAAGTTAGTGCTGCTAAAAATATAAGAAACAATAGAATAACAACCCAAACAAGCAAGGTGGATAAAACAGAATATCCAAAAAAAGCTAAAACTCTTTTTAAAAGAAAGTCTGAATTTAGCCAACCTTTGTATTTATAATTATCTTCTTCATTGTTTAACCCAAATAAATTTTTCATACTTTAATTATAATAAAATTTTTCAAAAAACAAAGCGGGCCTCCTTCGGAGGCCCGCTTTGTTTTTTAAAAAATTAATTAAACAGAAGATAAATCTAGAGCAGTAACAACGATACCTGTAATAACTGCGATAAAACCAATAATGAATAATAGGAGGATGGAATGAAAATATGTGGCAAAGGATTTTTTTAAAAAACTATCTGATTTAAGCCAATCATTATATTCTAAATCATTTTTTGATTCTTTTTCTCTGTTGAGCAACCAATAAACTAAAGGGAAAATAAAGAATGTAATACTGGTGAAGATGTACCCGATTAACGAGTGGAAATTAAAAGAAAAAAGTCTTCTCCAAAAGCTGTCAGAAGTTAGCCAATTTTCTTTTTGTTTTTTATTTATATCAATTATTAATAACATAAGAGGGAAAATACCTAAGGTACATATTATAAATAAAGATCCTATTGAATTATAAATTAATGCGACCAGAGATCTTAAATATAAGTTTTTTGAAAAAATTAATATATTTTTCTTTTCTATTATATTTATTTGCATGATGAAATATTATCAAAAAAAAAAAAAAAAAAACAAATTTTTTAACACTTTAAATATGAAAGAGTAAGAAAATCTTAATCATCTAAATAAGTAAGTTTTCGAAAAAACAAAGCGGGCCTCCTTCGGAGGCCCGCCCATCAAACTATCTATTTTCAATAATTATTTTTTCCAATAAACAATTTTATTCCAAAATTTTATAAATATAAAAAACAAAAAACAGGCGCGCCGAAGGCGTGCCTGTTTTTATTTATATTTTCTAATTTTAAATTTTTTTTAAAATTATTTTATCTTAATCTCCACCAACTGACCTTTTTTTCCAGCAAAAGATCCTTTGATAAAAATTCTGTTATTTTCTGCATCAAGACCTGCCACTTTTAAATTTTTAAAAGTTATTCTGTCAGAACCCATTCTTCCTGGCATTTTTTTTCCTTTCCAAACTCTTCCGGGAGTTGTTCCAGCACCAATTGATCCCACTTCTCTTTCTGCGTGTTTGTTTCCGTGTGACCTTCTTCCTCCTGCAAAATTCCATCTTTTCACAGCTCCTTGAAACCCTTTTCCTTTTGAAATTGAAGATACTTCAATTTTTTCCCCTTTTTCAAAAATCTCTAAATTAATTTCGTCCCCTACTTTAAATTCCGCTGGTTTTTCCAAACGAAATTCTCTGGTGTATCTGAAAGGTTTTTTCAAATGCCCTAAAAGAGCTTTTGAAATTCTGCTTTCTTTTTGTTCTCCAAAAGAAATTGCGACAGAGTCATAGCCATCTTTTTCAAGATTTCTAATAGCTGTTACAAAATTTGGTTCAACAGAAACAACGGTTACAGGAACTGCTTCTCCTTGTTCGTTAAAAATCTGCGTCATTGGACCTTTTAGTCCTAAAATAAATTTTTTCATTTTTCTTTTTAATTAGCCAGAGGCAGACAAAATTTTTAAATTAAAATAAACTTTAATTTAAATAATTTTTATATCTGCATTCACCCCTGATGGTAATGATAAGTTTGAAAGCGCTTCAACAATTTTAGATGTTGGGTTTAAAATATCAATAACCCGAGTGTGGATTTTCATCTCAAATTGTTCGCGAGAATCTTTGTGCACAAAAGTTGCCCTGTTAACTGTGTATTTCTTAGCTTTTGTTGGCATTGGAACTGGTCCCCTGATAGCAGCTTCAAAACGAATAGCGTTATCCACTATTTCAGAAACAGAATTGTCTAAAACCTTTGTATCATAAGCTGAAACTTTGATTCTCATTTTCTCTCCGCTTGTATTTTTTGCTTTTTTTTCTTGTGTTGTCATTTTTTGTTTTTGCTAAAAATTAGCAATTTGTTAATTTTTATTAGGCAACAATTTTTGTTACAACTCCCGCACCAACTGTTTTTCCTCCTTCTCTAACAGCAAATCTCATTTTATCTTCCATAGCCACTGGTGTGTGTAGTTTTACTTTGAAAGTAACAGTATCTCCCGGCATAACCATTTCTGTTCCTTCTGCAAGTGTTACTTCTCCTGTAACGTCTGTTGTTCTAACATAGAATTGTGGTTTGTACCCTGTAAAAAATGGAGTGTGTCTTCCACCTTCTTCTTTTTTAAGAATATAAACTTCTGATTCAAATTCTGTGTGTGGAGTAACAGATCCTATTTTTGCAAGAACTTGTCCTCTGTGAATATCTTCTTTTTTAACACCTCTTAGTAAAACTCCTGCATTGTCCCCTGCTCTACCTTCATCTAGTTGTCTGTTAAACATTTCAATTCCTGTAACAATTGTTTTTTCTGTGTCTTTAATTCCAACGATTTCAACTTCTTCGTTTACTTTTACAATTCCTCTTTCGATTTTTCCTGTAACAACAGTTCCTCTACCTTCGATTGAAAAAACGTCTTCAATAGGCATTAAAAATGCTCCAGCTTCGTCTCTTTCTGGAACTTCAAAATAAGTATCCATTTGATTTGCAAGTTCAATAACTTTTTGTACCCATTCGTCATTAACATCTGTTGCTTCTGATGCTTTTAAGGCTGATCCTTTAACAAAAGGTGTTTTTTCTCCGTCAAATCCGTATTGAGTTAGAGTTTCTCTAATTTCTTCTTCAACAAGCATAATCATTTCTTCGTCGTCTACCACATCGCATTTATTTAAAAATACAATAATTTTTGGAACTCCAACTTGTTTTGCAAGCAAAATGTGTTCTCTGGTTTGAGGCATTAATCCGTCAGATGCAGCAACTACTAAAATAGCTCCGTCCATTTGTGCAGCTCCCGTAATCATGTTTTTAATGTAGTCGGCGTGACCTGGTGCATCAATATGAGCGTAATGTCTGTTTGCTGTTTCGTATTCATTGTGAGAAAGAGCAATTGTAATTCCTCTTTCTTTTTCTTCTGGGGCATTATCGATTTCATCGATTGCCTTCATTTTTACGTAATTTCCAGCTAAATTAAGTGAATTTAAAATAGCGGCTGTAAGTGTTGTTTTTCCGTGATCAACGTGTCCAATTGTTCCCACATTAATATGTGGTTTTGATCTATCAAATGCTTCTGCCATAGTAATTTATATAATTAATTTTAATCTAATAATATTTATTTTCTTCTTTTTAGTTTACAAAAGAAAAAAGAAAAAAGCAAAAATATGTAGTGGGAATTTTATCAAAACAAAAATTCATAGTCAATAAATAAATATATTTTTAAAATTTTTTATCAACAATTTTTCCACTATATTCTTTTGGTTTTGGCTGAGTTAAAAAATAATTTTTAACAAATATTTATTTTTCTGAAGAATTTGAAAACGATGTAAGTTTGGAAAAATCTAAAGAAGAATAGTTTGTCTTTTTCTGACTAAAATCTTTTTCTGAAATTGTTTTCTCTGTATTTTTTTCTGAAATTGTTTTCTCTGTATTTTTTTTATTTTTTTTAAGTTTTAAATCTTTGGAAATATTTTTTTTATTTTTTGATTCTGGTGTATTTTCTTTTTTTTCAAATTTTCTTCCTTTTTCATTAAAAAATTTTAAAGCAAAAGCTATGTTTTCAGTATAAAAAAAAGAGTCTTCAAATAAAATATTTTCTGGAATAAATTTATCAAAAGAAAAAAGATTTTGCCAAACATTTAAAGGCTCTACGTGAAAAAAATATTTTTTAAAAAACGTTTTTATGAAATCAACATCTTCAATATTCCCAGAAAAACAAATATCATCAGATTGAAAGTTTTTATTTTTTAGAAAATTTTCAAGATCATCGAGATTTTTAAAATCTAAAATTTTATTTTTATTATTATTAAAAAAAATTCCTGAATTTTGTGTTTTAAAATATGTAAAATATTTTTCTTTATCTTTTTCTGAAAAAATAAAATTTAAAGATTTTTCTAAATCAAAAGAAAAAACATTTGAAAAACCAGAAAAAGTAAAACAATCTTTCAAACTATTTTCCAATTTTTTATTTTCTATTTTATTAAAAATAATTAAATCAGAACCTAAATCTTTTTTTGTTTTTTTAAAAAATTTTAAAAAATTATCCTTTCTAAAAATATTTTCTTCAATTAAAAAAATTTCTTTATCAAAATTTCCTGTTTTTTCATAAACTGGCAAAAGCCCTTTTTTTGTTTTTTTAAATTCTAAGATTCTAAAAGAATTTTCTTTTACAATAAAAGTTGTAATATACTTTTTAGAAAATAATTTTTTCCAACTTTTTTTTATTTTTTGCCATCTATTTTTCATACTTTTATTATAACTTAAGGGCTTAAAATTTTAAATAAAACATAAATAAAAAATACAAAAATTAAAAATGAAATCATTAAAAATGATTTTCTTCTATCTTCAGAAAAAGCTTCTGTTCCATATTTTTTTATTAAAAAATTTAAAACCAAAAACCTAATCATTCTGGAAGTAAAAACTGCTAAAACAAATGCGATAAATCCGAATTTAAAAAAACCTGAAAGAAAAACTCCTAAAAAAAATACTGAAAATCCTGTTGTTAGAAAAATTAGTAAAAATTTATCAGCCTCTGAAACATTTAGAAATTTTAAATAAACTTCGCTTTCAAGAATTGACGGAAAAAATTTAAAAATAACTTCATTAAAATAAATTCCTATAAAATAAATTAAAATCGCGCCCAAAGTTGATAAAATTCCAATTTTTAAAGTATAAGGAATTATTTTAACTGCTCTATTTTTTAAAATATAAAAAGCAGAAAAAATTTCAAGAGGAACAGCCACCAAAATACAATCCAAAAAAGAAAAAAGATAAATAAAATAAATAGAATTTTTGCCTTCAAAATAATTGTTGTAAAAAGTAAAAAATTTATTTTTTTTTAACTCTTCAATAAATTGTTCTTCAAAATTACCGCTAGATTTAATTTTTTCTTTAGTTTTATCGAAGAATTTATTTTTTTTATTCAAGTCTTGTTCCATTTTTAATTTTTTTTGAAGGTTCTAAAATAGAAAAATTTTCTTCATCTGAAACAGCAAAAATCATTCCGTCTGATTCAAGTCCAAAAATTTTTCTTGGTTCTAAATTTGTCACAAAAGGACATTGTTTTCCAACTAAATCCTGCGGGTTTTCAAAATAATTTTTTATCCCAGAAATAATTTGCCTAAGTTTTTCTTCTCCAAAATTCACCTTTAATTTTAAAAGTTTATCTGACCCAGAAACCTCTTCTACTTCCAAAATTTCTCCAAGTTTTACTTCCACAGATAGAAATTTGTCGTAAGAAATTTTTCCGTCTAATTTATTTTCAATTTTATCAGCCACTTTTTCCAAAACCTCTTCTGTTCCATCTTTTAAATCTTCAATTTTTTCTGAAAAACCAATTTTTTGATCAACTTCAGAAAAATTTTCTTTTATTTTTTTAACTTTTTTTGTTTTTAAAATTCTTTGTAAAAAATTCATATTGTATTTTTAGTCTATAATTAAAAATTATAGCATTAAAACTTAATCAATATAAATTTCTTCTTCTAAATAGCCTCCTGATAAATTTTTTCCATCGTCTTGTTTTTCTAAAAACTTTTCTGGAATATCTAAAACAAAAGAAGAAATAAAATTTGTTTCTAAAGATCCATACATATTTCTAAACTGAGCCCACGAAATAAAAAGTTTTTCTTTAGCTCTTGTCATGGCAACGTAAAAAAGCCTTCTCTCTTCCTCGTTTTTTTCTTTTTCTTCTTTTTTTGAAAGCTCTGTTTGAGCTGAAAAAAGTGCTTCTTCTGCTCCTACCAAAAAAATATATTCAAATTCAAGGCCTTTGGCGGCGTGAATTGTCATTAATTTTACAGCGGGATTTTGTTTATTTTCTTTTTTTGAATCAACGTCAGACATTAAAGAAACTTCTTCTAAAAATTTTTCTAAACCTTCTTCTGGAGAAAATTCATCATATTTTGAAGCAAAAGAAGAAATTTCATAACAATTAGCAAGTCTTTCCAAAGAATCTTCGTCTTTTTTTTCGCGAAAAGATTTTTCAATTCCAGAGCCTTCAATTATAAAATTTATCGTTTCTGATATTTTATTTTTCTCTGTATGTTTTTTTATCTCGTCTAAAAAATCTTCCGTTTTTTGCCACTGGTCTTTTATTTTTGGAGAAAGTTTTTCTATTTCAGAATTAAAAATTCTTAAAATTGATGTTTTACCAATTCCTCTTTTTGGGTTTGTGTAAACTCTTTTTAAATCGGCTTTTGAATCTCTGTTTAAAGCTGATTTTAAATAAGAAATAATATCTTTAACCTCGGCTCTTTCAAAAAATTTTGTTCCTAAAACTTGATATGAAATTCCCGCTTTTAAAAAAGCTTCCTCCAAAACTCTTGATTGAAAATTTGCTCTATACAAAACTGAAATTTCATTTAAATTTATTTTATTTTTTAAAAAATCTTTTATTTTTTCCACCACAAACAAAGCTTCATCTTTTTCAGAAAAAGCCGTATAAAGAGAAATTTTTTCGCCAATTTCCTTTTGAGAAACTAATTTTTTGGGAAACCTGTTTTCATTTTTTTCAATAACAAAATTTGAAGCTTCTACAATATTTCCAGACGAGCGATAATTTTCTTCTAAAAAAATAGTTTCAGTTTCTTGAAATTTTTTTGAAAAATTTAAAATATTTTCAATTTTTGAACCTCTCCAAGAATAAATTAATTGATCTGGGTCGCCCACCGCAAAAATATTTTTTTTCTCAGGATTTGTTAAAGCTTCAAGCATTTTTTGCTGAACTTCGTTTGTGTCTTGATATTCATCGATATGAATATGAGTCCATTTTTTTAAATAGTGTTCTCTTCTTTCTGGAATTTCTAAAATTTTTAAAGATTCCAAAAGAAGATCATCAAAATCGTAAGATTTATCTTCTTTTTTTAATTTTTCATATTCACCCCAAGCTTTTATAAAGGTTTGGTTATAAAAATTTTTCTCTTCAGAAAAATTTTTTAAAAAATCTTCAAAAGAAATTCCTGCTCCTTTGTTTTTAGAAATTAAAGATAAAAATTTTTTTGGCTCAAATTCTTTAATGTCAATTTCCATATTTTTCATTGCTT
Organism: Candidatus Paceibacter sp.; assembly: GCA_014237915.1. Taxonomy (GTDB): domain Bacteria; phylum Patescibacteriota; class Minisyncoccia; order Phycocordibacterales; genus JABACC01. Next base: position 11,591 of record JABACC010000001.1, on the reverse strand, counting down.
CTTTCAAAGTTTTTTTTGAATCTTCTTTGTTATAAATAGAAAAAAATTTTGAAATTCCTAAGCTTTTATAATTATCTTTTAAAATAAAAACTCCTAAAGAGTGGAATGTTGAAACGTGCGGAAAAAATCCATTTTCTAAAACTGGAAAATTTAATTTTGGGTTTTCTAAAATTTTTTCCTGTATTCTTTTTTTCATTTCAGCTGCTGCTTTGTTTGTAAAAGTTAGGGCTAAAATATTTTGTGGTAAAACTTCTCTTTGCTCGATTAAATTTATTATTCTTTCTGTGAGAGTTTTTGTTTTTCCAGATCCAGCACCTGCTAAAACAAGGGTTGGGCCAGCTTTTTTCAAAACTGCTTTTTTTTGGTTTTTGTTTAACTGCTCCATTTTTATAGGATTTTTATTTTTGTATTTTTAAAATTTAAAAATTTAATTTTTCAAATTAATTTTCTCTAAAAATAGGATTCTCACCAACTTTAACATTTATTGTTTCTTCGTAAGTTTGCCCGTTAGTTCCAGAACAAGTTAGGGTGTAGGAAAATATTTCACCCTCTACGTTTTTAATACCTGTTTCAAAAGTATGATTTCCTGCGGAAATTGGAAATTCATAAGTTGGATTATCAGGATCGTATGGATCTGTTGGAAAATCAAATAAATCCCAATCTCCACTTATCGAACAAGAGTTGGCATAATCAATTCTCCAATTTAAAATAACTGGATCGTTGTATGGAATAATTTCTTTGTCGGCATAAAAATCAACCTCTAATTTTTCAACATTTACCAAAACACTAGCAGAAACAGAATCTGGATAATACGATGGGTAGGAACTAATACAGGTTAAAAGATAATAATTTTCAAAATTTGTTAAGTTACTCTTGTCCTCTGTAATGTTTTCTCCAATACTTTTTGATCCTGTCCAAGATCCGCTTGCTTCACAAGAACCAACATGTAGAGCTGTCCAGGTTAATTTTATACTTCCACCATAATTAATATTATTATCATCTGAAGAAATTGAAACGATCGGAGCTGGTGGTTTTACAAAAATATCTAAATCCCTTTGAATTTTGAAACCTGCAGCATTTTGACATTCAAGAGAAAAACTATTATCTTCTTCAATTTCAGAAATGGTAAAAGTTGAAATTGTTGGATAACCTGTTGTTTTAACTTGCTCATCTGTCCACTCTGTTCCGGATCCTCCTGTTGCAAGACACGAGGTTACAGACTCTTCTGTTTCCCAAGATAAAGTAACATCTGATTGATAATCCGCTTCATCGTTTAAAGAAAGTCCGGCGCTTGCTGTAAAATCAAAATAAAAAGGATCGTAGGTACTGCTGTAATTGGAAGAGGAACAACTATTTTCGTTACTGCAATTAAAACTTATCCAACCTAAAACCTCAGATCCCCAAGCCCAGCCTTCAATTTCGTAAGTATTTAAATCTAAACTTAATCCATAATTTGAACCACTTAAAGAAATTCTTCCATCAAAATCATCTCCGCTGTCTTCAAGGCCGGAAACAACTCTCACGCTTCCAGATAAATCACCGGTGTTTGAATTAAAAAAAGCGTCTCCGTATGAAGAAAAATCTATCCATCCAATATTTTCAGACCAAGCGTAACCGCTTAAATACCCAGTGCTTAAAATAGTCACTCCATAATCAATTTCATTACAATAATCAGTATTTGAACAATTTAAACTTATCCAGCCAATATTTTCAGACCAAGCCCAGCCTTTAATTCTGTCTTTTTCAGCCCCATACGAAAAATTTATTAAAAAAGATAACAAAAAAATAGTCAGAAAAAAGAAAATTAAAATATTTTTTTTACTAAAAAAAAGATTATTCATAAATATTTCTTAAATATATCAATTTATAGTCCTAAAATCCACTTTATTTTTTATCCACAATGAGTATTGACGAAGTTTTTTAATATACTAAAATATAGTAAATACTTACAAAAGTCTCTGGCTTTTTGTTTGTTAAAATTTTTTTTATAAAAAATAGAAAAAACAGCATTAAAAAACTTTATAGTTTTTTAAAAAATAAAACAAAAACTCTAAAAAAAGAAAAAAGGGTGATTTTTTTCTTAATTATGCTTTTCCCTATTTTTTCTCTTGCTGCGTCTTTTTCAGATTTTTTTAATAAAAAATATGTTTTAGAAATTGAAAAAAATTCAGTAGATGAAAAATTTGAAAACTTTCTTGTTCAAGAAAATTCTTATTTAAGTCCAGAAAAAATTTATAATGAATATTTAAAAAATATTCCTTTTGGAGGAGATGACGTAAAATTTAAAGAAAATTCTATCTCAGCTTCATACTCTTACCTTTCTGATGATTACAAAGATGCTAATTTTTCTGGAGCAGACAAAGATAGAATCAGTATTTATGTTATAAAAAAAGGTGATACTCTGTCTGATATTGCAGAACTTTTTGATGTCTCTATAAATACAATTTTATGGGCCAACAATATAAAAGGAAGATATATTAAACCAGGGCAAGAACTAATTATTTTACCAATTGAAGGCCTAACTCATATTATAAAAAAAGGAGATACTCTTTCATCGATCGCTAAAAAATATAAGGCAGACGAAGATGAAATCATAAGTTTCAATGAAATTCTAGATGGACAGGCTCTTGAGGTTGGATCTGAGCTTGTTATTCCAAACGGAGAAATGGTTATAGATCATGTTGCTATTTCTGATCCAAAATCATACACACAAGTGCGAGCTGATACAACAGGGTTTTTTATAAACCCTGCTCCAGGATCATGGAGATCTCAAGGAATGCATGGAAAAAATGCTATAGATTTTGCTTCTCCTCATGGCTCTCCCATTGTGGCTGTAGCTTCCGGTTCTGTTATTTTGTCTCGTTCTGGTGGTTGGAATGGTGGTTATGGAAATTATATTGTTATTGCACATTCAAATGGAACACAAACTCTTTATTCTCATCTTTCGAGAAATTTAGTTTGGGCTGGGTCTTATGTTGTTCAAGGGCAGGTTATTGGGTATATGGGCTCAACTGGAAAATCAACAGGGACTCATCTTCATTTTGAAGTTCGCGGGGGAACAAATCCTTTTTAGTTTTTACAAAAAACAGAGAAATTTTAAAAAATATTTTTTAAATTTTCTCTGTTTTTTTATTTTAATTTTTTGGGTCAAAAATTGCTCCGCAATTTTTGCCCCAAAAAATTAAAATAAAAAAAACCGGCACTTCGTGCCAGCAAATCCGAAGCGCCAAGGCGCTTCGGAAAAAATTCTAAACTCAAGACCCTCCAGTTAGAGGCCTACCAAAAATTTGCACAGGTCCTGTCGGAACAGGAGACTGGTCAGCATTTTGAACAGGAATATTACTTCCAGAACTATCAATTGTAGTATTTCCACCACAACCTAAAATTCCGCACACAATTCCACCACCAACGCCAAATCCGACTCCAGTTGCCAGACCACCAAGTATAGCTTCAGCGATTCTGTTTCTGGAAAGATCTGGTATATTAATGTCTTTATTATTAATTTTTCCAGATATTTCTAGATATTTTTGATACTTAGAAATATCTGGTGTCTTATCTTCTGAAACTACTGGTTGTGGTGAGGGTGGAGCAACAGATACTACCCACTCTGCCTCTAGTATAAGATTATCACAGGCTTCTACATAAGCTGGATAATATTCTCCAGAAACATTTTGGAGGTACATAACCTCGCTTGCCTTAACGGCGCAAACGGGAGTATTCCTCGCTGCCACCGGAAATTGATTACGGATAATTAAATACCTATCCTCATCAACTCCTGCTTCTTTGGCAGTAACAAGCCTAGCGGGAAGTTTTTCTTTCCCTTTGTGGCTTGTGTCGGGAATACATATCGGTATATTTTCTCCATGATATGTTATGAATTCCCGAGATAACGTTGGATTTTCAGCTTGGGCTTGTTGAGTCCAAGCTGAAAAAAAGAAAATAGAAAGAAAAATAAAGTTTCTCATTTTTCATTTCCTTTTTTTTTGCCTGCAGCCCAGTCTGAGCTGTTTACAGAAACTCTTATTGCGTTTCTAAGCACTTTATTCATTTCTTTTACAGTCTTAAGGTCTATAACTCCCAACTCTCTTCCAGCTTCAATAGCGGCTTTAGTTTCTGCCGTTGTTATAATCAGATTTACGGCTGTTATGGTAGTAACTAGTTTGTCGCGGTGATCCGCGGCAGATCCTCCATTGGCGCATGCTGCGAGCAGTGAGCTCAAAGCAACTAAAATTAAAATTTTTTTAATCATTTTAATTCCTTTCTGCCACTTCTGTGGCGGTTGGTTTTTGTTTTGGAAATTTTTTATTTTTTATTTTATAAGAACTTTTTTTCTGAGATTAATTATATTAATTTTTTTGTTAAAGTCAAGAAAAACTTTGACTTTTTTTGGTAAGCTGTGGAAAAAATTTGGTTTAAGGGTGCGCAAAGCCGGAGGCTTTGCGCACCCTCAAATCAAATTTTTACAAAAATAGTTTTTAAACGATTTTTAAAAATACTTAATTTTAAAATTTAATTTTTTAAGTTTTGAAAACTTTAAGTTTTTTAGAGGCGGATTTTGCGAAGCAAAATCCGCCCATTTTAAAATTTTTTCTAAAAAATATTTTTTTAAATTGTGTTAAAATTTTCAAATGTTAAAAAGACAAAAAAAAGCCCTCTTTATTTTAATAAAATACGCTTTTTTACTGGGCTTTATTTTTACAATGTTTACCGCTGGAATTTTTTTTCTTTGGTTTGCAAATTTAAACATTCCCCCAATTGAAACAATTCATGAAAGACAAATTTTACAATCAACAAAAATCTACGATCGCACAGGAGAAATTCTTCTTTATGATTATCACGGAGATGAAAAAAGAACAATTGTTCCACTTGAAAATATTTCCAAAAACGCCCAAAATGCTTTTATCGCTATCGAAGATAAACATTTTTACCAACACAAAGGTTTTGTTTTAAAATCATTTTTAAAATCAGCTTGGGATAATTTAAACTCAGGAAAATTTGTTCGTGGAGCATCCACTATTACTCAGCAAGTAGTGAAAAACACAATTTTAACAGCCGACAAAACAATCAGCAGAAAAGCTCGAGAAATTTTAATGTCTTTTAAACTTGAAAATATTTTAACAAAAGAAGAAATTTTAGGAATTTATTTAAATGAGATTGCTTTTGGTGGCACAATTTATGGAATTCAAGAAGCTTCAATTTCTTTTTTTGAAAAAAATCCCTCTGACCTAACTTTAGCCGAATCGGCTTATTTAGCGGCTCTACCAAAAGCTCCCACCACCCTTTCTCCTTATGGGGAAAATTTTAATCTTTTAGAAGCGCGTAAAAATTTAGTTTTAAATTTAATGCTTGAGCAAAATTTAATTTCTCCTTCAGAATATAAAAACGCAATTACCGAAGAAGTTGTATTTTCTCAAAAAGAAAATTCTTCTTTTATAAAAGCTCCTCATTTTGTTTTTTATGTTTTAGAAGAGCTTGAAAAAAAATATGATTCAAATGAATTAAGAAATGCTGGTTATAAAATAATTACAACTCTAGATTATAAACTTCAAGAAAAAATTCAAGAAAGATTAACAGAATATGTTTTTGCTCAAGAAAGAGGTTTTAAAGCAGACAACGCAGCAGCTGTTATTTTAGATGTAAAAAATGGAGATATTTTAACAATGGTTGGATCTCGAGATTATTTTGATGAAGAAATTGATGGAAAATTTAATGTTACAACATCTTTGAGACAACCCGGATCGACCTTTAAACCAATTGCCTACACAAAAGCTTTAGAGCTTGGATATTTACCAGAAACAAAAGTTTTAAATTTAGAAACAGAATTTTCTTCAGATTTTGCCTGTAATCCAGACGAAGAAGAACGAGAGAAATATTTAAAAAATTTAACCCCAGAAGAAAGAGAAGAAATTTCTTGTTACAGTCCTGGAAATTATGATGGAGAATTTACAGGCCCAGTTTCTTTAAAAAACGCTTTAGCGCAATCAATAAATATTCCTGCTATAAAAATTTTATACCTTGTGGGAGTTTCTGAAGTTTTGCAAAAAGCTAAAGATTTGGGAATTACAAGTTTAGATAAATCTCCACAGCACTACGGCTTAAACCTTGTTTTAGGAGGAGGTGAAGTTTCTCCTTTAGAAATGGGTTCTGTTTATTCTGTTTTTGCAAATGGTGGTTATAAAAATAGCCCCACGGCTATTTTAAAAATTGAAAACTCTCAAAAAGAAGAAATTTTTTCTCAAACAAAAAACTCTGTTAAGGTTCTTGATGAAAATGTTTCTGCTCAAATAAACGATATGCTTTCCGATAGAGAAGCAAAAATCCCAGCTTACGGAACTTCTTCAAATCTATATTTTTACGAAAGGGATGTGGCTTCAAAAACAGGAACAACAAATGATTTTCGAGATGTTTGGACTGTGGGCTATGACTCCCAAATTGTATTATCTTTGTGGGGAGGAAACAACGACAATCAGCCAGTTGAAGGCGGTGTGGCAGGAGGAATTTTAACTCCACTTTGGAGAAGTTTGATGGATATTACTTTAGAAGATTTACCAAAAACCCGCTTTGAAAAACCAAAAACAGAAGAAAATTATCAAAATATAAAACCAATTTTAAGAGGATTGTGGCAAGGAAATTTCACATATTTTATAAATTCAATTTCTGGAAAAGTTGCCACAGACCAAACTCCGGAAAATTTAAAAATTGAAGTTTCTGTGCCAGACTACCATTCTATTTTGCACTGGATAGACAAAAAAGATCCTAGGGGTGCTGTTCCTGAAAATCCTGATTCCGATCCTCAATACAAAAACTGGGAATATTCAATTGAAAAATGGCTTGAAGAGCAAAATTACAACAGAGAAAAAGATCTTTTGGAAAATATTGATTTAAATTTTGATGATAGCGAAGAGAAAAATTATTTACCAGCTTTTACTTTCAGAATCCCAGAAGAGGAAGAGGAATTTTTCTCATCTGAGAAAATTTTAGTTCGTATCCGAGAAGACAGAGATAACGAATATAATATAGAAAAAGTTTTTTATTATGTAAACGGAGAATTTATTGGCTCATCAAAAGAAAATACTTTTTCCTTTTTTCCAATTAATACAAAGGGTGTTCAAAAAGAAAATATTTTAAAAGCTGTCGCTGAGGATAAGTTTGGTAGTAGATATGAAAATAGTGTGAGATTTTTTATAAAAGATTAAAAATTATTTTTTAATTTTCTATTTACATTTTTTATATTCTTAATTAAAAATATAATTTTAATTTTTTAATAATACAAGAAAATTTTTCTAAAAATAAAAGATAAAAATTAAATAAAATAAAAAACATATTTTTTAAAATATGGTTTTTATTTTATTTTAAAAACTATCTTTGGCTTGGGTCATATTTAGAACAAGAAGCAGTTGGGCCTCCACCAGAGCCTTTACATTTCCAACTAGCATAGTATCCGTTGCTTTGTGCTGGATAGCTAACCCAAGAATAACTTCCGGAACTACAGGTATAAGTGTTTGTTCCGCAAACTCCATTAACTACTGGCTTACTTGCCGAACAAGAAGCAGAAGATCCATTATTTATTCCTCCACAAGTCCATAAATATTGAGTTGAGCTATCAGTTGGTGCTGATGAATAGCTTCCCGCAGAACATGAATTAGTTGATGATCCACAAACTCCATCAACCTTTAAATTTGCTGAACAAGAAGCAGTTGAACCTCCATCTGAGCCTGGGCAATTCCAAGTCCATCCGCCTGAAGTTGTAACAGGGGAAGTAGCTGGTTGTCCAGATCCTCCTCCAGCAACTGAGTTACATCTAGATCCAGCTGGTAAGCTATCGTAAAAATCTTCTCCATGTCTTACTCCGCAGGTTCCATTTAAAGGAGGATCCTCCACATCACAAGAAGCATGGGTGTAAGATCCTGAAAGTGATCCATCGTTACATGATCTTGCTTGTGAAGTACAGGTTGAGCCGTAAGCTACATATGAGCTTTGGTAGTATGTTTTTGAAGATGAGTGAGATATTGATGTTCCGTCAGGGCCGGTACAGCTTGAAGCTGCTGCCACAGAACAAGAAGCGTTAGTGTAAGATCCTGAAAGTGATCCGTTGTTACATGATCTTGTTTGTGAAGTACAGGTTGAGCCGTAAGCTACAGATGAGCTTTGGTAGTATGTTTTTGAAGATGAGTGAGATATTGATGATCCGTCAGGGCCGGTACAGCTTGAGTATGAAGGAGAAGGAGCTGAACAAGATTTATATTTATAAGAGCTTGATCCTGAAAGTGTTCCGTTATTACATGTTCTACTTTGATCATATGAAGAACAGCTCGAGGATGATGTTGTGATATAAAATGTTCTTGAAGATCCGTGAGAAATTGTTACTCCGTCTAAGCTACAGCTTGAAGCGGCAGCCACAGAACAAGAAGCGTTAGTGTAAGATCCTGAAAGTGATCCGTCGTTACATGTTCTACTTTCTGAAGTACAGCTTGAGCCGTAAGCTACAGATGAGCTTTGGTAATATGTTTTTGAAGATGAGTGAGATATTGATGATCCGTCAGGGCCGGTACAGCTTGAGTATGAAGGGGAAGGAGCTGATACAGATAAATCTACATTATCTGGAAAACTATAATCGCCCCAAATAATTCTACAAGCTCCATCACCTCCATCACCTCCTCTCCCTGATGAGGAGGATGATCCTCCTCCTCCTCCTCCATAACTACCTCCGGCTCCACCTGTATTTGAATTATTTCCTGCAACTCCATTACTACCACCTGATCCTCCGCTTCCTCCGTTTCTACTTGTTCCTCCGGCTCCGGAAGTACCTTCTCCAAAAAGCCCTACACCACCACCACCACCTGCGGTTGTAGTTGTTCCTCCGCCAGCTCCACCAGCTCCTCCATTACCAGCTCCTCCATTATTGTTTGCATCGCTTGTTCCTCCAGCCCCACTATATCCTCCTGCTCCTCCTCCTCCAGCATCACTGGTTCCGTGATGAGTGTCTGCATCACCTCCAGCTCCACCACCATCATAATTTCCACTTGGATTTCCTCCACTTGCTGCGATACCTCCGCCTTCAGGCTGTCCTCCTTCTCCTCCACCCGCAATCATACCTTCAAAAGAACTAAAACTTCCACCAATTCCATAATTCCCTTGGGAACTCCTAATTGAACCATCTCCTCCAGATCCAACTACTACCTCTAAGCTGCTCCCTGAGGTTACGGGAATATTATTTCTCCAAGCTAAGGCTCCTCCAGCTCCTCCATCGTTTGAGTTAGCTCCTCCACCTCCTCCAACGCAAACTGCATGAACTTGGCTTACCCCTTCTGGAACCACAAAGTAGTTAATTCCTGGAGTATCAAATATTTCTTCACCTGACTCTACTACTAAAGTAATGCTCAAATCTGATCTTGTACCTGCAAAGGTTTTAAAAGACTCCCACTCTGGTGAAGTTTTTGTTGGTATAAAATAGTCAGTTGTTGATTGATTTATTATTTCATAAGTTGGGCTGCCAGATTCATGATCTAGATTACGAACTTTTAATGTTTCGTTTTTGTTAGATCTTAATCCTATATTTTTAATATTTAAAAAATCTTTTTCTGTTAAAGAAAAAACAAGGCCAGAAAAAATAAATAAAAAAAGGAACAAAAAGTAAAATAAATTTTTTTTATTTTTTATAAAAAACATAATATTATTATAATATAATTTTAAAAAATTTTAGAATTTTTTTCTATAGAAAAACCTTTCTCTTAAATTATTTTATGTTTAAAATTTCTTCTAATTTTTCTATTCTTTTTTCTTGATCTTCAATAATTTCTTGTTGCTCTTTAAAAGCTTCAATAAGTGGAGCCACTAAGTTGGCATATTTTACTGATTTATACCCTTCTTTGTTTGTATTTACAAGATCTGGAAAAATCTCTTCTAAATCTTGAGCGATAAATCCATATTGTAAACTATTAGAAAAATTATATTCTGGATATTTTTCTTGATCCCAGAAAAAACTTACTCCTTCAATTTTTAATATTTTATCAAGAGGATTTTCAATTTCTGAAATATTGGTTTTTAACCTTTCGTCAGAAGAATATAAGAAAGAATCCGCTGTAACATCTCCTCGTAAAGTAGTGGTAGTTATAGATGTATTTCCAATAGTTACTGAGTTTGAGCCTGCTCCGATGGCGTTGTAACCGATGACTATTTCGTTTTGAGCGTTTCCTGAAGAGTCGCCGGAGTCGGTATCTGCTCCTAAATATATTGAGTAGTCTGGAGAAATGTTGTCGGAATAGAGGATTCCGTTTAGGTATCTTCCTGATTGAGCACCTATGGCGATATTTTTACTTCCTGTTGTGTTTTCACCTCCTGCACCACCACCTATGAAATGATTTTTACTTCCTGAGGTATTTGAATATCCTGCTGCGTTACCCAGAAAATTATTATAAACTCCTGAGGTATTTGAATATCCTGTATTCCTCCCTATGAAATTATTGTAATTTCCTGAAGTATTTGAATATCCTGCCCGATAACCAAAAAAGTTGTTGTAATCTCCTGAAGTGTTTGCACTTGCAGACTGGTAACCAAGAGCGATGTTTCCAATGTTTGAAGATCCCGGATCTGAAGCGATGGAAGAGTATAAAGATGAAGTTCCTGAAAGAGATATTTCTCCGCCTCCACCACTAAATACTGATCCGTTTTGGTATAGATCTCCTGTAAGGTTTATGTCTCCTGTGACATCTAGATCGTATGTGGGAGATGAGTTGTTTATTCCTACGTCTCCTTGAAGTAGAGTTTGTGTTATTGAAGTGTTTCCTAGAGTTACTGAGTTTGAGCCTGCTCCGATGGCGTTGTAACCGATGACTATTTCGTTTTGAGCGTTTCCTGAAGAGTCGCCGGAGTCGGTATCTGCTCCTAAATATATTGAGTAGTCTGGAGATATATTATTGCCTCCGCTACCTAAGTATCTTCCAGCACTGTGCCCTAACGTAACGTTATAATCTCCTGTTGTATTTGATCTCCCTGATCCACTTCCAATAAAATTGTTGTACTCTCCTATTGTATTATCACTTCCTGCATGGTTTCCTATGAAATTATTGTAATACCCTGAAGTGTTTGAATATCCTGTATTCCTCCCTATGAAATTATTGTAATTTCCTGAAGTATTTGAAAGTCCTGCCTGATAACCAAAAAAGTTGTTGTAATCTCCTGAAGTGTTTGCACTTGCAGACCGATAACCAAGAGCAATGTTTCCAATGTTTGAAGATCCCGGATCTGAAGCGATGGAAGAGTATAAAGATGAAGTTCCTGAAAGAGATATTACTCCGGAAGATTCTGCCCATGCTCCGTCTCCTCTTAAATATGTTGTTGAGTCAGCTGTTCCTGTTGTTCCTATTTGAGTGGCAAACTCTGCTAATGAGTCTAGCTCTGTTTCGTATAATATGTTTGCACATTCGTTTTCTTCGTCACAATTTGTGTCTTGGGAAAAGATGGATCCGTTTTGGTATAGATCTCCTGTAAGGTTTATGTCTCCTGTGACATCTAGATCGTATGTGGGAGATGAGTTGTTTATTCCTACGTCTCCTTGAAGTAGAGTTTGTGTGATTGAAGTGTTTCCTAGA
>JABACC010000003.1 GCA_014237915.1 Candidatus Paceibacter sp. | reverse complement strand
CAAAAAGAAGAATTACTTAGCTCTTTAAAAAATCAAACTCAATTTTTAAGAGAAAAATTACAAAAATTACTTAATAAAAGATTAGCTGAACAAAATCAAGAAATTGCAGAAAGAAAAATAAAACCTCAAGAAGAATTAGTTATTATTTTAAATAAACAAGCTGAACTTCTATCACAAAAATTAAGACAATTACTTGAAAAGAAACTAGTTGAGCAAAATTTTGAATAGCTAGTTAAGGTTTAAAAAAAATAAAGGTTTGTTTAAAGATTTGTGGATTTTTTATTTCCTTTTTATTTTTTGTAAGGTGTTTTTTATCTTTCTTTTAGCTTCTGAAGTTTTTACAAATTCTAACCATTTTTTATTTGGCGTACCTTCCTTATTTGTAATAACTTCCACAACATCACCGTTTTGTAGTTTGGTATTTAAAGAGACTAATTTTCCAAATATTTTTGCTCCAGAAATTTTATTTCCTATTTCCGTATGAACTAAATAAGCAAAATCTACAGGAGTTGATTCTTCTGGAAGTTCTATAACATCACCAGCAGGAGTAAAAACAAAAATCCTGTGAGAAAAAATATCATTTTTTAAATTTTCTTGCAAAGTTTCATTCTCAACAACACTTATTATATTTTTTTTATTATTTTTATCTAGAGCTACTTCTTTAAGCCAAGGAACTTTTTTTGTTTCCTTAGTTTCTCTTTTTTTTTGGAAAATACTTATTATTTTTGATAACCAATCGTCACCTTTTGCAAAATTTTCTTTTTCTGCATTTTTTTTATAGACTATTTCATTAGCAGAACCATATTTTGAAACCATATCCATTTCAGAAGTTCTTATTTGTATTTCTAAAATTAAACCTTTTTCAGTAAATATAGTTGTGTGAATTGATTTATAACCATTTGGTTTTGGATTTGCAATATAGTCTTTTAATCTTCCAACCATTGGTTTGTATATTTGATGAATAACACCCAAAATACTGTAACAATCAGAAGTTTTAGGCACAATAATTCTAATTGCAATAATGTCATATATTTGATCAGCATTCCACTTTTTTCTTAGAAGTTTTTTGTAAAGAGAATATTGACCTTTTACTCTGTGTTTTATGGAAAAATTTAAAATTTTTTCTTCAGCCAGTTTTTTCTTTATGTTTTTTTCTATTTTTTCTAGATTTTTTAAAGTTTCTTTAGATCTTTCTTTTAAAATTTTTACAACTTTTTTATAATCATCAGGGTAAACATAAGGAAAAGAAAGATCTTCTAACCTTCTTGAAAGTTCTGTAATACCAAGTCTGTAAGCAAGGGGGGCATAAATCTCTAATGTTTCTTTGGCTATTCTGAGTCTTTTGTCTTCACGAACATGAGAAAGGGTTTCTATGTTGTGGATTCTGTCACAAAATTTTATAATTATCACCCTCAAATCTTTTGAAGTCATTATGAAAAGTTTTCTAAGAGATTCGTTGTGTCTTTTAAGTCCGTGATATCGAACTTTTCCTAATTTTGTAACACCATCAACTAAAAAAGCAATTTCTGAGCCAAAATTATCAACAAGTTCTTTTTTTTTAGCCACACCGTCCTCAACAGAATCATGTAAAAGACCGGCAGCTATAGTGGCTCCATCCATCCCAAAGTCAGCGATATTTTTAGCGGTAGCCACAAGATGAGTAAAATAAGGCTCACCTGATTTTCGGAGTTGACCATCATGAGCCCTTTTTGAAAAATCATAAGCCTTTTTAATTAATTTTTTATCTTCCGAAGAAAGGTTTTGGTTCAATTCTAAAATGTTTTCTAGCTGATACATTTTTTTATTATATACTTTTTTTAAAAAAGCTAAAAATTTAATAAATTTTTTTTTGTGTTAAAATTAATTTTATGAAAATTGATATAACAGCTCCTGGGGAAAAAACAAAAAAAGGATCTAGACACCCAATTTCAAAAGCAATTAAAGATTTTGAAGAAATTTTTTCAGATTTAGGCTTTGAAATTGTTTATGGAAATGAAGCTGACACCGAAGACTATACTTGGAATAAATTAAATATTCCTAAAAACCATCCCGCTAGAGATATGCAGGATTCTTTTTGGATTAAAAATTTAAAAGAAACAATTCTAAGGCCTCATACTTCGAATGTGCAAACCAGATATATGGAAAAAAATTCTCCTCCTATTAAAATAATTTCCCCCGGAAGAGTTTTTAGAAATGAGTCAATCGATGCTACTCACGAAGCACAATTTCACCAAATAGAAGGTCTTGTGGTGGGAGAAAAAGTTTCCCTAGCTAATTTAAAAAAAGATTTAAAGGAAGCTCTTTCTGTTTTTTTTGGTAGAAACTTAGAGGTTCGTTTTCGCCCTGGGTATTTTCCTTTTGTAGAACCTGGAATTGAAGTTGATGTGAGCTGCCACTTTTGTAAAAACAAAAAAGACTGCTTTGTTTGCAAAGGTTCTGGATGGATAGAGATTTTAGGAGCAGGGATGGTTCATCCAAATGTTTTGAATGAAGTTGGCATAAACAGAGAGAAATTTCAAGGTTATGCTTTTGGAATGGGGATTGAAAGAATGGTTATGTTAAAATATGGAATTGATGACATTCGAGATTTTTATGACGGTGATATTCCTTTTTTAAAACAATTTTAATTTATTTTTTAACATTATGAAATTTTCTTATAACTGGCTACAGGATTATTTTAAAGAAAGGTTGCCAAAACCGGAGGTTTTGGCAAAAGAACTTGGGTTAAAATCTTTTGAACTTGAGGGGATTGAAAAAAAAGGAGGAGATTTTTTAATAGATTGGGACGTTTTACCGAACAGGTCATCAGACTCTCTTTGCTATATGGGAATTGTAAAAGAAATTTCAGCTATTTTTAATGTTCCACATTTAAATATTTTACACAGAGCAGAAAACGTAAAATTTTCAAAAAAATTTAAAACCTCAGATTTTGTAAATTTAAAAGTTGAAGATAATAAAAAAGTTAAAAGAGCTGTAAAAAATTTAGCTATAAATATAAAAGTTGCTCCGTCTCCAAAAAGGCTTAAAGAAAGACTAGAATCAATTGGACAAAAATCTATAAATAATGTTGTGGACATAACAAATTTTGTTATGTGGACAACTGGCCAGCCTGTGCACGCTTTTGACTTTGATAAACTTTCAGGTGGAGAAAAAAAAAATATATTTATAAAATATGCTAAAAAAGGAGAAAAAATTACAGACCTTTCAGGAGACGAGCACGTTTTAAATGAAAAAATTTTAGTAATTTCTGATGATAAAAAATCTTTAGATATTGCCGGAGTTAAAGGTGGCGAAAATTCTAGAGTCTCAGAAAAAACCACAAGGGTTTTAATGTCGGCTTGCTCTTTTGATTATGAGCAAATTAGAGATACCTCAAGAAAGTTAAAAATTCAAACAGATGCTTCAAAAAGATTTGAAAATAATGTTCCTTCTGAAAAAATTGATTTAGCAATAAAACAATTTGGATATTTACTTCAAGAAGTTTGCGGAGCGGAAGTTTCTTCTGATGTCATAGATACAAATCCAAATAAAATTCCAAATTATAAAGTGGGAGTTTCTCTTTCTGAGATTAATTCTTTACTAGGAACTTTTTTAGAAAAAGAAGATGTAGAAAAAATTTTTAAGAGATTTAATTTTTCTTATAAATATTTAAAGCCAAAAAGTGAAATAGAAAAAATAATTTCTTCTAATAAAATTTTAAAAAAACCTTATTTTTTTGGCGCCAGTGTTTTAAAAGATGCTCCTGAAAAATTTGACTGCTCATCTCTAAGCTCTTGGATTTATAAAGAAGCTGGAATTTCTATTCCAAGAGTTTCTGTTGATCAATTTGTTTTTTTTGAAAAAGCCAATGAAGAAGAATTAGAAAAAGGAGATTTAGTTTTTTCGGTAAATAAAAAAGATAAAAATGTTTACTATAAAACATTTGAGTTTTTACCAGGAACAAAAATTTCTTCAGGCGTCTCACATGTTGGAATTTATGCAGGAGGAGGAAAAAATTTACACACTTCTGGAAAAAGCAAAAAAACAATAATTGCTAATTTAAAAAAACAAACCGAATTTGGAAATATTGTAGGCTATGGAAAATCACCCGTTTCCTTAACTGAAAAAAGATTTGTGGTTGATATTCCTTACGACAGGCCAGATTTGCGTATAAAAGAAGATTTAGTTGAAGAAATCGGAAGAGTTTTTGGATATGAAAACCTGGAAGAGAAAAAATTCAAAGAAGGTTTTAATCTTCCAGACAAAAATTTATTAAGAGAAAATTCTGAAAAAGTTAAGGATTTTTTAGTTTATTCTGGGTTTTTTGAAATTTCTTCAAGATCAATTGTTGGAGATGGAAAAGTTGAACTTTTAAATTCCCTAAACTCGCAAGCTACAAAAATGAGAGAAAATTTAATAGATTTATTAAAAGAAAAAGTTGAAAAAAATTTTAAACATTCAGACGATCCAAAATTTTTTGAAATTGGAAAAATTTTTACAGGAATTGAAAAAACAAAAGTCTTAGAGCATTTTTCTTTTGCGGGCATAATCGGAAAAAGAAAAATTAAGGAAAAAAATAAAGAAGAAATATTTCTACAAACAAAAGGGTTTTTGGAAAAAATATTTGAGATTTTAGAAATTGAAAAAATAGAGTGGAAAAAAACAGAAAAAAAAGATTTTGTGGCCGAGATTTTTATAAAAAAAGAAAGTATTGGTTTTGTGGGGATAAATTTTTGGGAAATTAATTTTGAAAAAATTGTAGAAAATATTGAAGAAAAAATTAGCTACGAAAAACCTTCAAAATATCCAAAAATAGAAAGAGACGTTGCTTTTTTTACTCCAGAAGAATTTTCTTATTCTGAAGCTTTAGAAATAATAAAAAATACAAAAATTAAAAATTTGGAAAGTTTAGAACTTTTTGATATTTACAAAGATATTGAAAATAAAAGAAAATCTTTTGCTTTTAAACTTATTTTTCAATCAAAAAAAGAAACTCTTTCCGATGAATTTGCCAATAGGCAAATGGAAGAGCTTTACAAAAATCTTAAAAAAAATAATTTAGAAGTTAGGTAATTTTTTAAAAATATTTTCTTTATTTAGCACCAGATTTTGCTTCCTTGTTGTAGTCAAAAAACCAGTTAGTAAATTTTTTAGAAAGTTTAAAAGTATTTTTTAATAAAAAAGAAGATATTTTTAAAAATCCAAGTCCTACATGTCCTCCTAAAGATATATTTTTTTTACCGTAATTTATATTTTCGATTTTTGCTATTTCTTCTTGTTTTTTTTCAAATTTATTGAATACTTTACCAGAGAAACTTCCTTCTCCTGTTATTTTATGTTGGTTACTCGATGAAGGTTTTTTATTTTCTGTACTTATTTTTGAGCCCACTATTTCTTCTTCTTCAGAATTTCCTTCGGTGGAGATTGTATTAAAATTTGTTACAAAATTTTTAAACCTTCCAAATTTAGTAGAAATCTTTCCCCAAAGGTTCCCGATGGTTGATGCTGCCAAACTTTTTTTCGGATTTACTAGACTAAATTTAGAATCATATCCTTCATCTTTTTTAAAAGAAGGCCTGACTTCTTCAAGCCTTTTCTGAGCTTCTTCAAGCCTTTTCTGAGCTTTCTCAAATTTTTCTTCAAATTTTTTTGGAGTTTTGCTGAAACCTAATATTTGAGCTGCTTCTTTTTTTAATTTCTTATTTCGAGCTATTATTTGAGATGCTTTTTCTCCTAATTCTTTGTTTTCCTTACTTCGTGTTAACCAAAGATTATTAAAATAATCTTGATTTATTTTAATTTCACTATCTTCGTCTACTAAAATATAGGGATTTAAAACTTCTAAGGCACGATCTCTAACATTTTCACCACCAAATTTTTCTTCTTTAGGATGATCGTTTAGAACCCCTACTAACTTATCAAGTTTGAGTAGAGGTTCTTCTGACCAATTAATTGGAGGAGCAAGTAACGCAAGTTTATTTTTTAGTGAATCAATATCAATTTTTGTAATTTCGTTATTTCGTGTTAACCAAAGATTATCAAAGTAACTTTTATTTATTTTTAATTTTTGATCCCCATCTAATTCAAGATAATTATCTAAGATTTCTAAAGCAAAAGACTTAATATCTTTGCCTTTAGAATATGCATCTTTAAAACGAGACATATTTAAATCTTTAACCAACCTCGAAAGTTTAGAAAGAGGCTCTTTTGAAAAGTCAAAAGGAGGCTTGAGTTCTGAGATATCATTGAGATCGTTTCTTAATAATGTAATAAATGTAGGGGTATAAATCTTGTTTAAAGAGTCAATATCTAAACTCTCAACTTCATCTTCAATTTTTTCAGGTTCATCTTTGGTTTCAAAGTTAGTATCATCTCTACCTTCTTCAGACGCTAAAAAGGGAACTCTATTTTCTTTGAGTTCTTTCTTGGCTGCCTCGATTCTTCCTCCCAAGGTTTCTAAACTAAGAGGAGCCTCTTCATCTTTTTGTTTTTCTTCAGGTATTGATTTATTTGGAAATTTTTCCACCATATTAATATATTATATACTATTTTTTAAAAATTTCAAGACTTCATCGATGGAAATTTCTCCTAAAAAAGAAGAAATAAGAGCATTTTTTAAAACGGAAGTTTTTATTTCTTTTTTAATTTTTTGAGAAAAATTCAACTCACTTTCTTTTGGGTTTAAATCTTGGTAAATTGATTGAAAGTCAGAAACACCTCTGATGTAGAAAAAATCTTCTTTTTTAAAATAATTTAAAACATTCTGTTTTTCTGAGAAAAAATGAATATCACTTAACAAATCTTTTTTTTCAATAGCAAAAATATTTAAAAGATTAGAGGCCTCATGTTTACTTAAATATTTTTCCACCAGCATTAATTCATTTTTTTCCAGAATTCTTTTTTTACCATTTTGAATTTTTTTGAATTTTTTTGAATAAATTAATATTTTTATATTTTCATCTACTATTTTTTTAAAATTTTCTAATTTAATATCAAATAATTTTTTTAAAAAATTATTAATTTCATCACCAAAATCAACAATAAATTTTCTTCTTTTTGAAAAATATAGAAAATCTGTAAAAATTTGTTTTTTTAAATCTTCAAAATAAATAATCTCACCTCCAGCTTCAATAATATTTTTTATTTTAACAAAAGAAGGAGTGTCTTCTATTTGAATAGAATTTTCTATTTGTTTTTCAATAATTTTTTCTATAGAAAAAATCTTTTTTTCTTTTTTTCTTTCATTTTCTAAAATGTCATAAATGAATTTTGTTTTACCTGATTTTTCACCTCCAAAAACAGGCAGAAAGCCAAATTTTTTAAAATTAAAATCTTCTAAAAGATTTTTTTGATTAGTGTCTAAAATACCAAGAGATTCTAAAAATAAATCATTTTTTTCTCCCAAAGAAATAGTTAGGGAAAAACCTGTTTTTGTTTTTGAAAAGAAAACAATAATTTTATTTTCAGATAACTCGAAACAACCTTTTTTAATATAAGAATCTTTTTCATCAAAAAGAGGAATATCACAATAAAATAAGAGTTTCATAAAAATTGAAAAAATATACTCCTTAGGAAAAGAAAAAATTTCTTCTCTAATTTTTTCTATTTGGTATTCTAGCTCAACATGCTCTCCCTTAGAGGTAAGAAATATTTTAGAAGCGTTTTTTTTTTCAGCATGAAAAAACAAGTTTTTTAAAAAAATATCTATCTTTTTATTTGAAATTATTTCATCAAAAAAAAGTTCTGGGAAATCTTCGTAAGAAGAAAAACCGTAATCTGAAAATTTTGGAATATTTTTTACATTGTTTTTTATTTTGTTTAAAGAATTATCACTAAGATTTTTATTTAGGATATTTATTTTTTTATCAATATCTTCTTTGTGCGAAAAATATGGAATTATATTTAAATTTTTTTCTTCAAAAAAGTCTCGAAGTTCGTTTAAAGAATTTATAGAAGAAAAGGCAACTAATAAATTATTTTTATTTTTTTCAAAAGCGATAAAAGAATTTTTTTCAGATAAAAAAGATGGTATTTCTAAAAAAATCTCTTCTTCGATGTTTTTATCTTCTATATTTACAAAATTTATATCTTCTTCTAAATTTTTTAAAAAAGAAATTTCTTCCATACTTAAAATATTTTCACTACTCAAATATTTTTCTAAATCTAAATTTTTTTCTTTTACAGAATTTAAAATAGATTTTAGCTCAGATGAAGAAAAAATTCTTCCTTTAATTAAAGTATTTTCCATATTTTGATTATACTAAAAAAATAAATTAAAAGAATTATTTTTTTCTTTCAACATATTCTCCTTTTTCTGTATTTATAATAATAAAATCTTCTTCTTTAATAAAAAGTGGAACAAAAATTTCTAAATCATTTTCTAAAGTAATTTTTTTTGAAGCGCTTGTGGCACTATTTCCAGCAACAGCTGGAGGTGAATTTTTTACTTTTAAAGTTACTTTATCTGGAATAATAAGATCAATTAATTTTTCTTCAAAATAAAGCCCTAAGATGACATCATTTTGTTTTAAAAATTTTAGCTTATCTTTTATTTCGGAAAAATTTAGGAAAAATCTTTCTTTTGGTTTTTGATCTATGCAAAAACAAACTTCATCATTTTTTATATATAAATATTTTATATTTTCTCTTGAAAGATCGGCTTCTTTTACGGAGTCTGAGGAGTGAAAAGTTTTTTCTAAAGTTTTTCCAGAAATTAAAGATTTTATTTTTGTTTGATTGTTGGGCTTGTTTCTATTTTTTTTTGAAATTGTGGACTCTAAAACTTTGTAAGGCTCTTCTTGAAATACAATAAATCTACCTCTTTTTATTTCGTTGTAACTTAACATGGATTTGAGATTTTTAAATTTCTCGAATAATAGGATTAATTAATTTTATCCTAATTATTTCTTCAAGGCTTGTGTTGTAGTAAAATCTTAAATTAAATATTTCTGTATTTCCTCTAAAATTAAAATCAAATTTTCCAGCAGGGAAATCAGTGTAAGACGCAGAAATTCCCGGAGATAAAATAATTGAATCTTCAACAACATCAACATTTCTGTTGTTGGTATCATCGTATCTTACATAAAGCGGAGATTGTACCAACATACTTACAACATCGTTACAGGATTTCCAGTTTTTTTGATCTAAAGAACATTCGAGTTCACTAAAGTTTGGATCGTCTGGGGTAACCTGAGGTGTTTCGCCTGATGGCGGAATCTCAACATTTTCTATTGAGCAGTCTTTTGATCCAGAAACCTCTCTTATATCTAAACAATTACTTACCTCAGTATAAGTTTCAGTGGAACAAATATTTGAACCAGAAACATCATTTAAAGGAAACCATCCAGTGATAACACATCCAGATCCAGGTCTAATATTTGAACCATCAGGCCCTTCTTCACCTTCAGGATTTTCGTTTTCAGGATCTTCACCTTCAGCATCCGTAGAAGCTAAACTTATTGGTAGAGAAAAAAGACAATCAGAAGTACCAAATTTTGAACTATCAAATTTTGAAAAATCATACGCAGAACCACAACCATTTGTGATTTTTACAAAAATAGAGTTTATTGTGGTGCTTAAATTTTTTAGAGAATAACTTTTTGAAAAATATCCAGAGTCTGCCGATGAGTAACTAGATCCATTATTTAGAGAATACGAAACTTTAGGTAAGCAAGATAATTTTCCTCCAATGAGTATACAGTTTGGGTAAGGGCCGGAAAAAGCCAAGGAAAAATTTAAACTTCCTTCAGCGCTTAAATTTCCAGAATTTATTTTTAATAAGTCGGGCTTATCATTTGTATAAAAATTTTGAGAAAAGGAAAAAGAAAAAAAAGCCAAAAGAAAAAAAGAAAATAATAACAAAGGGGTTAATTTTTTTATTTTAAACATACATACATTATATTAAATTTTTTTTTTTTTGTCTATATTTTTTATTTTTCAGAATTAAAAATTTTTTTATCCAAAAAAGTTTTTAAAATTAAAGATGCTGCTGAATGATCTATTTTTTTAGAATTTTCTTTGCGGATTTTGCCGAAGGCAAAATCCGCTTTCCTGTTTTTCGTTTTGGGAGAAAATTTATTTTGCAGTCTTGCTTCTGAAGAAGAAAAAACTTCATTTTGCCAAAAAGTTTCTATCTTTTTTAATTTTGAAATTTTTCCGGCAAAAATCTCAGCTTTTTTTTGAATTTCATTTTTTTGACCTTTAAAATTTAGAGATTCTCCAAAAACCAGAAAATTTATTTTTTCATTTTCTAAAATTTCTAAAAAATTTTTTTCTAAATTTTTATTATTTTCTAAAATTTTAAAAGGGAAAGCCATTTTTCCAGATGAATCTGAAACAGAAAGCCCAATATTTTTTTCTCCAAAATCAATTCCAAGATATTTCATTATTTAAATCTTAACAATTTTTATTTAAATATTTAAAAATAAAAAATAATTTTTAAAGAAATAAAAATATGCTAAAATTTTATCATTATGAAAAATTTTATTTATTTTATTATTGTTGTTGTGATAGTTTTTGCAGTTATTTTATTTTCGGGAGGTTCAAAAGTTGAAAATAATTTTACAAAAGAAGAGCTATCAAAAGTTTTAGAAAATGATTATGTGGAAGGGAAAGTAGATTCCAAAGTTGTATTTATTGAATATTTGGATTTCCAATGTCCAGCCTGTAAGGCTTACGCTCCGTTTATGGATGAAGCAAAAGAAGCTTATGGAGAC
This sequence comes from Candidatus Paceibacter sp., assembly GCA_014237915.1. Taxonomy (GTDB): domain Bacteria; phylum Patescibacteriota; class Minisyncoccia; order Phycocordibacterales; genus JABACC01. Next base: position 6,506 of record JABACC010000003.1, on the reverse strand, counting down.
AGAGTTGCTTTCGTAACAAGACATCTTCCTCTTACAGAAATTCATCCAAACGCAGAGCTTGCAGGAAGAGCAGCCGAATCAGCGGGCCTTCAAGGAAAATATAAAGAGGCTCACGATATATTATTTGATAGACAAAACGAATGGAGCAGAAAAAGGCTCAGTTTAAATTTGTTTGATTCTTATATGGAAGAAATTGGTTTAGATATGGAAAAATACAAGGAAGATTTATCTAGCGATGCTGTTATAAAAAAAGTAAAAACAGATTTGGCGGCAGCTCAATTTTTAGGTTTAAACAGCACTCCATCTTTTTTACTTCAAGGAGAACCTTTAGCTAACCCTAGAACAATTGAAGAATTAGGAATTCTTTTTGATGCTGAATTTTTAAAAGTTTCTTTAATTAAAGAAGGAGAAAAAATTCACGAACACGCAGATATTAAAATTTTTTTAGAAGGAGAGCAGTTTGATCTTTCTGATGAAAAATATATGTCTACAGCAGACAAGCAGCTTCATCCAGACGTTCATCTTCATGATGGAAATGGAGAAATGATACACATTCACTGAACTGGAATTTCTTTTGGAGATTTTTTTAATTCTCTGGGTATGGAAATATCAAATGAGTGTTTTAAAACAAATACGGGAGAAAATTATTGTACAAATGAAAACAAAAAATTAAAAACTTATGCTAATGGAAAATTAGTGGAAGATATTGCAGGATATATGATGGAAGATTTGGATAGAATTTTACTAACTTATGGAACGGAAGAAAATTTAGAAAAAGAGTTATCTTCTGTTGGAGACATGGCTTGTATGTATTCTGAGATATGTCCAGAAAGAGGAACTCCTCCAACAGAATCTTGTGTGGGAGGAATTGGAAGTTTTTGTCAGTAAAATAAAAATATATTTATAAATATTTTTTTAAAAAATGTTAATATATTAAATATTGAAAATATTAAAAATTAAATAAATAAAAATGGCAGAAAAAAAAAAAGCAAAAAAAGAGCCAAGCGCTAAAGAAAATAGACTTTCAGAAGTTGAAGAGACACTTTCTTCTATTGAAGCAAAATTTGGGGAAGGTTCAATTATAAAATTAGGAGATGCTCCAAAAGTTGGTATCGCTTCAATTTCTACTGGATCAATCGGCCTTGACGATGCTTTAGGAATCGGCGGAGTTCCAAGAGGAAGAATTATAGAAATTTATGGTCCAGAATCTTCAGGAAAAACAACTCTCGCTTTACATATTGTTTCTGAGGCACAAAAAACTGGAGGAATTTGTGCTTTTGTTGATGCAGAACACGCACTTGATCCACAATATGCTAAAAAATTAGGAGTTAAAACAGACGAACTTTTAGTCTCTCAGCCAGATACTGGAGAGCAGGCACTTGAAATTGTAGAATCTCTTGTAAGATCTGGAAAAATGGATGTTATTGTTATTGATTCTGTTGCAGCCTTAACCCCAAAAGATGAAATCGAAGGAGACATGGGAGCTTACCACGTAGGGAAACAAGCAAGATTAATGTCACAAGCTCTTAGAAAATTAACAGCAATTTGTGCAAAATCTAAAACAGTAGTTATTTTTATAAATCAAATTAGAATGAAAATCGGTGTAATGTTTGGATCTCCAGAAGTTACCACAGGAGGGAAAGCTTTAAAATTTTACTCATCAGTTAGAATGGATACTCGAAGAATTGCTCAAATTAAAAAAGGAGAAGAAGTTGTAGGAGGAAGACACAGAGTTAAAGTTGTAAAAAATAAAGTAGCACCACCTTTTCGCCAAACAGAATTCGACCTTATTTATAATGAAGGAATTTCTCAAGAAGGAGAAATTATAGCGCTTGGAGAAAAATACGGATTAGTAGAAAAACAAAAAGCAACTTATTTTTATGGAAAAGAAAAAATGGGCGTTGGTTACGATAAAACCCGAATGTGGATAAAAGAAAATCCAAAAATGAAAACTGAAATTTTGAAAAAAATTCGTGAAGAAATGAAAAAAGAAGCGGAAAAATAAAATTTTGGAAAATAAAATATTTTTAGAAAAATTATAATTTTGGGCGGCAAAAAAGGCAACGCAGTTGCCTTTTTTGCCGCCCAAAATTCTTAATTTTTCAAGCTCATATTATTTTCCTTTCAAAACTTCCCACAAATCCCAATACTCTTCATTGGTTTTATCTTTTTTATACTTTTCTTTTAAAAATTTCCCAGTTTCAACATCTTCAATAAAATCTAAAAGCTCCGCCTCCAGTTCGTCTACATCTTTTTTAGAAATTTTTTCTATATGTTTTTCAAAAATACCTTTTTTATTTTCTTCCACAAAATCCAAAATCCCTTCACTAACCCTTTCTTTTCCAAATTTCTTATCTAAAAGAAGTTTATAAAAAACAAGCTGTTTTTTTAAAAGATCTTTTTCCTGTGCAGTTTTTTTCTCACTAAAAGATTTTCCAGTTTTGTAATCAACAACTCTTAAAAAATCATTTTCCAAAATTTCCATTTTGTCGACAATCCCATAAAGAGTATATTTTTCACCAGAGCGAGAAATTATTTCTGAATAAATTTTCTCTTCAGTAAAAACATCAAAAGAAAATTCGTCTTTATATTTTTGATAATATTTTTTCAAAATTTCAAACCCTCTTTTTTCAATATTTTCAAAATCTTTTTCTGGAATTTTAAAAAATAAAATTGATTTTTCAAAACAATCCAATAAAAATTTCTCATCTAAAATTTTTTTAGATTTTTTACATTCTTCAAAAAAAATCTCTAAAGTTTTATGAATAATATTTCCAAAAATAAGCGGCCTAGTTTGCACCGAAGGAAGCCTGATTAAATTTCTAAAAAAATACAAAATGGGAGATTTTTTATAATTAGAAAAAGCAGTAAAAGAAATTGTATTTTTTTTAAATAATTCTTTTATATATTTTTCATTAAAAATACTTTTTTCATTTTCATTTTCTTTCTCATATAATTGTTTAAAAAGAATTTTTTCATCCAAAGCCCCAATCTCTTTTTTAACAGAAATTTTTTCAATTTTTTCCAAAAACCTTGAAGGCAAAACCTCCTTTCCAACTGAATTTTTTTTAGCATAAGAAATAAAAAAATTTTCTTGAGCCCTCGATAAAGCAACATAAAAAAGTCTTTTTTCATCTTCCAAATCCCCAACATTTTTCTTAACTGGTAAAGAAAAATTAAGGCCCCCTCTTTTCCGACCTTTCCATTTTGAATCAATAAAATTTGTTAAATAAACTTTTTTAAATTCTAAACCTTTTGAGCCGTGCACCGTCATCAGCCTCACTCCTTTATTTTCAAAATTATTTTCTGATTCAATTTTAATTTCGTATTTTTCTAAAATTTCTAAATATCTACAAAATTCTTCCAAGCTTTTTATATCGTTTTTTAAAACCTCGTCAAAAAGTTTTTTAATTCCAGAAAAGCTAGAAAAATTATTTTTATCAGACATTATTTTTTCATAAAAACCACTTTCTCTTAAAAATTTTTCCAAAAAAGATGAGAATTCAATTTCCAAAGAAAGCTTTTTTTGTTTTTCTAAAAATTGAGAAAATTCTAAAAATTTTTCCACCTCAGAAACCCCAATATTTTCTAAAACTTTTTTATTTGAAATTATTTTTATAATATTTTTATTTTTCATTTCCTCACCTTTTCTGTATGAAAGTTTTTCTAAAATTTTTAAAACATCATATGAAGAAAAATTTTGCGGGCAGGTAAACAAAACCTCACTTAAATTTTTATCAGAAAAAGGATTAAAAATAGCTTTTAAAAATTGTAAAAAATATTTAATTTCAATATTTTCTAAAATATTTTCTCTAGAAAAAATTGTAAAAGGAATTTCTTTTTTCTGACAAATCTTTTTTATAAAATCTAAATTTTTATTTTCTCTGTAAAAAACAGCAAAATCTTCGGCTTTTTTACCTTTTTTAATTTCTAATTTTATCTCTTCTAAAATTCCTAAAATTTCTTCTTCATAAGAATTAAATTCTTTAATTTCTATTGATTTTTTAATATTTTTAAATGCGGGATTTTCGGCAGAAAGTTTCTCATCATTTTTTAAAACCTCATCAAGAGCATTTAAAATTTCTTCGCTTGATCTATAATTTTTATTTAAATTTATAACTTTTGTTTTTGGATATTTTTTAGAATAAGATAAAAAATTTTCCAAAGAAGCTCCTTGAAATCTGTTAATGGCTTGCTTCTCATCGCCCACTGAAAAAATATTAGGATTATTTTCTGAAACAGAAGAATTTCCAATAAGATGGGCCATTTCGTTTTGTGCGTCATTTGTGTCTTGATGTTCGTCTACTAAAATATAAAAATATTTTTCTTGAAGATAGGTTAAAAAATTTTTGTCTTCTCTTGCTTTTTCAACCACGCTTAAAATTGTGTCAGAAAAATCATATAAATTTTTCTCGTTTAAAATTTTTTGATATTTTTCATAAATTATTAAAAGCTCTTTTTGCTTTTTCTTTTCTTTTTCAATTTTTTCGGTTAAGTCTTTTTTTACATCTCCTTTTTCAAAACCTTTGCCCACTCTTTTGTAGTAAGCATCTTCGCCTGCATTTTCCATCATTCTTTTTTCAATATTTAAAAAACTTTCCTCAAATTTTTCTGGGGAAATTGCGGAAGATTTTAATTCATTAATTGCATTTAAAATAATTTTTGTAGCAAAAAAATCATCAGCAAAACTTTTTAAATATTTTAAATTTTCACTTTTTAAAATATCTTCAACAATTTCAATTTTTTCAATTTCGTTTGCATTTTTTTTATTTAAAAAATCAGGAAAAAAATCGGAGAATTCTTTTATAAGATTTTCAGCAAAAGAGTGAAAAGTAAAAATATTTACTTTAAAAGCAATTTCCGGCCCCACAATTTCAGAGAGCCTTTTTTTCATAGCAGAAACTCCAGCGTTTGTGAAAGTTAAAGCTAAAATATTTTCAGGCTCTGTGTCTGTTTTATATAAAATATTTAAAATCCGCAAAGCTAAAATTTGAGTTTTTCCAGTCCCAGGGCCAGCTTTTACCAAAACAGATCCCTCCAAAGTCTCAACGGCTTTTTTTTGCTCTGGATTTAGTTTTTCAAAAAGTTTTAAAAAATTTTTTTCGTTTAAGATTTTTTCCATTTTTAAATTATAGCAAAATTTTTTATATTTTTTTCTTTACTAAGAAAATCAAAAAGTTTATAATAATAAACATATTTACAAATTTTATTTATGCATTTTTTAAAAAAAAATAATCTAAAAAACTTTTTACTTTTTTTGGCCTTAGCCTCAGCTACTCCTTTTTTAATTTTAGCTTGGACAGAGCCAGACTCTTCTCCTCCAAACAACAATGTTTCTGTTCCACTAAACGAAAGCTCTGAAGATCAAGTAAAATCAGGAGGTCTCTCTGTGAGTTCTCTTCTTTCCGGAAGTTCAGTTTTTACAGGAAATGTAGGAATAAAACAAACCGTACCAGCTTATGATTTAGATGTTTTAGGAAATATAAACTTCACAGGAGATCTATACCAAAACGGATCCATCTTTTCCCAAGACACAAATTGTGACGAAGAAAACGAATGTGCAAACATACTATACGAAACAGAGCTAGACTCATTAGCAGAGTTTGCCACTCAAATAGGAACAACAGGAACAGCCGACTCAACAACATATTTAAGAGGAGACGGAGCATGGGCAGAATCTTCCGGAGAAATATCTCTTTCAGGAACTTCATCTTTATACTCTTCCATCGCTTCAGATCCGGGATCTTCAAACATTGGAAACATTGCTCTTGGTTATCGGTCTGCAAGTGCAAACACTTCAGGAGATCACAACAACTTTTTTGGTTATCAGGCAGGACTTTCAAACACAACAGGAAATTATAATAATTTTTTAGGATACAAAGCAGGATATTCAAACACTTCAGGAGATCACAACAACTTTTTTGGTTATCAGGCAGGACTTTCAAACACATCAGGAAATTATAATAATTTTTTAGGATACAAAGCAGGATATTTAAATAATTCAGGGCATCATAATAATTTTGTAGGTCTTTCAGCAGGATATTCAAACACAGAAGGGGAAAGAAATAATTTTCTGGGTAACGCAGCAGGATATTCAAACACAGAAGGGGACTTTAATAATTTTATAGGTGGTGGTGCAGGATATTCAAACACAATAGGACGTTACAATAATTTTATTGGTACACAAGCAGGAGACTCAAATGTAACAGGAAATTACAATAATTTTATTGGTACACAAGCAGGAGACTCAAATGTAACAGGAAATTACAATACTGGAGTAGGTACGAGGGCTGGAAGATCCCTAGGTAGCGGAGGCAATAACATTTCTCCAGACTACTCAGTATATTTAGGAGCAGATACCGACTCCGGCGACTCTTCAGGAAACGCTCAAAACGAAATAGTCATCGGTTACAACGCCATCGGAGCAGGCTCAAACTCAGTAACTCTAGGAAACACTTCAATCACACAAACTCTACTTCAAGGAGACGTAGGAATAAACAACTCAT
>JABACC010000013.1 GCA_014237915.1 Candidatus Paceibacter sp. | reverse complement strand
CTAGAAAAATTTAAAAAAGCCTGTGAAGGTTTTTTTATTTTTTTTCTGGCTTGCTTTATTTTTTTTTTTGATAATATTTTTAGTATCGTTCTCAATTAAATTTAATAGGAAAAAAATTAGCATGTGGAGGTGTGATGCTTCTTAGATTTAAAAAACAAAACAGCGTTTAGGCGCTGTTTTTCTAAAGAAAATTTCTTTTATTAATTCTTTAATTATTTTTTATTAAAAAACCTGCTAATTTTTATCCAAGTTTTTTCTAAAAAAAACTTGCATTTATATTTTTTTTATAATATTATTGTGTATAGAAAAAACATCAATGGTGATGTTTTAAAAAATACCATCATGTTATTTTTAAAAAGAGGAGGAAATTATGCGACAAATGCCAAATTTTTTCGAATTTTATTTAAACGTGTGAAGGCAGCTGTTGGGGGGGTAGAAACAAATCAAAGGTCTATAAAAAACCCTGAAGGGACAACAAGAAGGAGGTAATTATGCGACAACTGCAATAGGCGGTACGCTTTGTAAACCCTAACCGTCTCTCTGGTGATTAAGGCTCACCAGAGAGACAAATTTACAACAACGCATAGAGCGTTGTTTTTTATTGTTGTTTTTTAAAGAAAATTGACGGAGTCAATTTTCTTTTATTTTTTGAAAAAAAATTTTTAGAAATTTGCTATAATATTTTAAAAATGACAGAAACTTATAAAATAAAACTCAAAGGAAAGGTTCAGAAAAAAAATTTAAGAAAAAATATTTTAAATATTTTTTTAAATTTAAAAATCAATGGAGAAATAGAAAATAAAAAAGACGGATCTGTTGAAATTTTTTTGCAAAAAGAAAATAAAATTGAAGAGGATTTTTTTTTAAATTTAAAAAAATATTTAGAAATTCATAAAATAGAAGTTACTGATTTTTCTTGGCAGGAAATAAAATTAGATAAAAAGTTTGGTAATTTTAAAATAAATTATAAAAATTTTTTAGACAGAATTTTATCTAATTTTCATGAAAAAATTTTATTATTTTTTAGAAAAAAAGAAAATATTTTTTTACCAAAACACATCGCTATTATTCCAGATGGAAACAGAAGATATGCTAAAAAAAAGAAAAAAAACCTAGATTTTGTTTTTTCAAATATTTTCAAATCTTTTGATGAGATTTTTAGTTTTATTGAATCTAAATTTTTCTTTGAAGATTTTTATTTTACTTTGTGGGTTTTTTCTACAGAAAACTGGAAAAGAAGTGATGATGAAATTAAATCTGTTATGAAAACAATTTTTAAATTTATAGATTTTTTAGAAAAAAGAAATTCCAGTTTTGTTTTTCATACAATTGGCAGGGAAGACAGAATCGACAAAAAACTTTTAGAAAAAATTAATTCTTTAAAGGAAAAAACAAAAAACAATAAGACAAAAATTAATTTTGTCTTGGCTTTAGATTACGGAGGAATAGACGAGGCGTTAAGATCTGTTAATAAAATTTTAAATTCAGATCATAAAAAAGTAGACGAGAAAATTCTTTTGGAAAATTTAGATAATAAAAATATTCCAGATATTGATTTACTTATACGAACATCTGGAGAGAAAAGACTTTCCGGTTTTATGCCTTTAAAATCTTTATATGCAGAAATTTATTTTATAAAAAAACTTTTTCCAGAATTTAAATTAAAGGATTTTAAAAAAGCTGTAAAAAATTTTAACAAAAGAGAGAGAAGGTTTGGAAAATAGTTTATATACCTTTGTTTTTTCTAACAAAGGGAATATTAATTAAAATAATTAAAACAAGTGCAACAATTGCAGAATAAAAAGTAAGAGTAAAAATTTCAAAATATTTTAACAAGAAGAATACTAATAAATAAAAAAGACCTTTTGAAAACATTGAAACAAAATTTCGGTAAGTACTTGCTTCTAAAACTGAAGTTTCTATTGCTCTTCTTTGCATATTATTTCCCAAAGGAATTTGTAGAAAAAGTAAAATAAGAGCAAAAAAAGCTGTTCCTAAATAAAGTAAAAACTCTATATCAAAATTCATTCTTAAAATCCAAATGAAAATTAGAAAAAACGAAGAAGCGATAATTATTTTTTCTCTGTTTTCTCTTTTTGTTTTAGTATTTATAAATAAAATTAAGACAGAAGCTAAAGGCATTATAATCGCTAAAATGGCCACAGAACGAATTCCTTCAAAAGATAAAAAAATAAATATTGGCCAAATATATTCATTTACAGAAGTTTGAATCCTTTCAAAAGCAAAAGTTAGAAAATTTTTTTTCTCTTGTTTGTCTTTAAAAAAATTTTTCGGATCAAAATTATGAGGTTCTGGAATTTCCCTTATATTTTTCATTAAAGAAAGAAAAAAAATTGAAACTATTATTGAAATAATAATTGGAATTAAAACTAAAACTTTATTTTCTGTTAAAAGCAAAATTATGGAAGATAAAATAGGGCCAAAAGCCTGAGCTATAACCATGAGGGCTGAAAAAAAAGAATTGTTTTTTGCAGTGTTGTTTAATATTTTTGTTTGTTTAATTTGAGCATAAACACTTGGAACATAATAAAAAGCGTCGTAAACTGCTCCTAAAATTGCCAGGCTCCAGAGTAGAAAAAAACTTCCACTATCTAAAAAAGCTAAATTTATAAAATAGATAATCCATAATATTTTAGAAATTATTAATGTAGAAAAAGAGCCAATTTTTAAAACAATTTTTCTTATGAAAATCGTTAAAAAAGAACTTAAAAAATAATAGATTATTAAATAAATTACAATTGATTGAATGGAAAAACCAGCAAGAAGCATAAAAATTGGAAGGAAAATTGAAAGTAGCGAACCTGAAAACTCGTGGAAAAAAGAAGAAACCCCGTAAAGCCAAAAATCGTTGCTTCTTGAATTTTTTATTTCTTTTAGTTTTAAGAGTATGTTCATTTTTTTGTTTTTTAATGGATTTTGCCGAAGGCAAAATCCATTAATTTATTTTTTTTAAAAATAAATTAAAAAAGTTCTTCAACTATTTTTTTTACAATTTCTCCTGAAGCTTCACCCGCGGTTTTTTTCATTACAGCTCCAGTTAAAATTCCAGATTTTGAAGAATCAAAAATCTCCATTTCTTGCTGTAGCTCTTGTGCTATTTTTTTTATTTGATCTTCAGACATTGGCTCTGGTAAATATTTTTCAATAATCGCAAGCTCTATTTTTTCAATTTCGGCTAAATCAGCCCGCCCGCCTTTTTCAAATTGGTCAAAAGCATCTTTTCTTTTTTTAGCCTCACGTTTTAAAACTTTTTTAGCTAAATCATCTTCTACTTTTTCTTGCGGGGTTTTTCCAGAAGCTACTAATTCGTTTGTAAAACCAGATAAAACAGATTTTAAAACATTTTTCTCAGATTCGTTTTTTGATTTCATTGCAGAAACCAAATCTTCTTTTATTTTTTTATATATATTCATAAAAAAATTTTAACATTTTTTGTTTAAACTAAAAATTTTTTTAAAAAAATGTTAAAATTATTTAAATTAAAATTATGGAAGAAAATTTTCTAAAAAAATCTTATCAAAGCAAAAGCGGAAAAAAATATTGGCCCACAATCGGCCTTGAAATTCACGCAGAACTAAAAACAAATTCTAAAATGTTTTGTTCTTGTAAAAACGATCCTTTCAATTCAAAGCCAAATGAAAATATTTGTGAAATCTGCACAGCTCAACCGGGAGCTTTGCCTTATGTAAATTACGAAGCAGTAAAAAAAGTTTTGAAAGTCGGAAAAGCCCTTTCTGGAAAAATTGCAGATTTTTCGGAATTTGATAGAAAAAATTATTTTTATCCAGATATGCCAAAAGCTTACCAAATTTCTCAATACAAATATCCATTAATTTCAGGCGGAAATCTTGCAAATTCCCCAATTACAAGAATTCATTTAGAAGAAGACACCGCGTCGTCTTCCCACAAAGGAGAATATTCTTATGTAGATTTTAACAGAGCTGGAGTTCCGTTAATGGAGCTTGTAACAGAGCCAGAAATAAAAAATTCAGATCACGCATCTTTTTTTGCAAAAGAGTTACAGCTGCTTTTAAGAACTCTTGATGTTTCTGGAGCAAATTTAGAAAAAGGGGAGATGAGAATCGAAGCAAATGTTTCCATTTCAGAGCACGAAAATAAAGAAAATAATCCAGAGTTTTTTGGAACAAAAACAGAGGTTAAAAATTTAAATTCTTTTAAAATCGTTCAGTCAGCAATTGAATATGAAATACAAAGACAAATCGAAGTTTTAGAAAAAGGAGAAAAAGTTGATCAAGAAACAAGAGGTTGGGACGAAAATAAAGCCAAAACTTTTTCTCAAAGAAAAAAAGAAAATTCTGAAGATTACAGATATTTTCCAGATCCAGATATTCCAAAATATAAACTTTCTGAAATTTCCGAATTTTCAGAAAAAGAAATTTCAGAAAATTTACCAGAACTTCCTTTGGAAAAAAGAGAAAGGTATTTTAATAGTTTTTCTTTAAAAGCAGAAGACGTAGAGTTTTTTTTACAAAACCCAGAATATGACAAAATTTTTGAAAAAGCATCTTTAAATTTTTCTGAAAATAAAAAAGCTTTTTCTTTGCTTTCAAATTATTTAACTTCAGATATTGCGGGGATTATGAAAAAAGAAAATTCTTTAGAAAAACTGAAAAATTTTTCAGCAGAAAATATGACAAAAATAATTTCAATGATTTTAGAGGGAAAAATTTCTTCTCGAGGAGCAAAAGATATTTTAATAGAGCTTTTTGAAAGATCTGGAGATGCTGAAAAAATTGCAGGAGATAAAAATTTAATTCAAAGTTCAGACGAAGGTGAGCTTGAAAAAATTGTACAGGAAATTGCTACGCAATTTCCTGACCAAGTTCAAAAATTTAAAGCAGGAGACGAAAACCTTTTAAAATTTTTTATGGGTCAAGCTATGAAAAAAACAGGCGGTTCTGCAAACCCACAAATTTTGACAGAAATTTTCAAAAAAATTCTTTAAAATTTTAAAGTATTTTGTTTTTTAGGCGGAAAAAGCTTCGCTTTTTCCGCCTAAAAAATATTTAAAAATTTTATAAAAATAAAAAGTGAATTAGTTTCGATAATCTGCTATTTCTCTGTATTTTTTATGCTAAAATACAAATAATAGAAGTTAAGTTAAATGTTAACTTAAACTCCATCAGGAGATCATTATAAAAATTAATATGTTAGATAGTAGTACAATTTTTTTATTTATCGATGAAAGTGGTGACCCAGGATATAAAACCAATAATAGTTCGGATAATTTTAATCTTAATTTTTTACTCATTGCCGAAGATGAAGTTAACGAGATAGAGAAACTAGTGTGCGGATTTAAATTATTCAATAATTACAAGAAAGAGTTGAAAGCAATTAGGGGCGCAAATTTTAAGAATTTTTTTAGTTGCATGGATTTTCTATTGAATAATGAAAAGATATTATTTTTCAATTTAAATATAGAAAAAGAAAATTATCGAGGGCCTTATTTAGAAAGTAGGGAATATAATGATTTTAGAAATTTTATTTTAAGGCAAGGTCTTGAATATATTGTTAAATATTCAAAGTTGAAAGATTTTTCTGGAAGTATTGAAATAATTTTTGATAAATATAATGATTCAAAAGATTATAAAGATGGATTAGAAAAATATTTACTCGGTAATTATAATTTACCAAATTTTAGTAAAATAATACAAATAGATTCTAGGTACTGCCCTTGTTTACAAGTTTTAGATATTTTCCAGAAAGGCATAAAAAAAGGTTTTATAAAAACGGAACACTATAAATCTATAATTGTTAAAAAAAGCTTAATGAAAAAAGAAAAAAGCCCGGATATCCCTTAAGGCCCGGAACTTTTTTCTGAATTTATACAACAATGGTTCATAAATAATATTAACATAATAAATTTAAATTTATAAAAAACTTATCAACAATAAATTAAAATTCATTCATCACCTTCTTTTTATGCTAAAATAGGGAAGTAATAGCCTAACCTGATTTTTTTCAAAAAAAAAAATTAGTATGGTGAAACAAATAAACCAGAACAACATAGAAAACCCATCATCAGTGGGCTAGTTGTTCTGGTTATAGCGGGGAAACCTTCTATATATCCTTCGGGATACCCTGGTGGTGGGCTTTTTGTTTTTATAAAAAATTTTAAAGCTCAGAGTTTTAAAAAAATTTTTATGAAAACAATAAAATTAACAAAACAAGAAAAACAAAAATATTCAAAATTTATTTCTGAAAATAAATTTATGGATCTTATTATTTTTGTAACGGAAAAAACAAAAGACAAAGAAATAAAAAAACAAACAGAAGCTTTATTTGTTTTATACAAAAAAGAAAAAACAACAATATTTTTTAGTGAATCTTTTAATTCATATTTGAGAGAATATTTAACAGAAATTACAAGAAAAATTGATTTTGATTTTTAAGCTTATTTTTTTTAAGTTTAAAACAGGAAATGTATTTTTATTAAATTTACAAAAAAATTTGTAATATTTTACATATTTGTTTATAATGTTAATTATATGATTAATATTTTGAAAAAAAGAAAGGAGTTTTCCATTTCTCAAGAGTATTTAGCAAAAGAGATTGGTGTTTCTAGACCAACTTTAATAAAAATAGAAAAAGGAGAAAGAAAATTAAAAAAAGATGAAGAAGATAAAATCAAAGAATTTTTTAATTTCTTTGAAAAAGAAAACCAAGAGAAAAATTTAAAGATAAATATTCCACAAGAAAAAGAAGATAAGTTTAGACAAGTTTTTTTATATATTTTAAATCAAATTGGAGCCAAACCAAATGTTGGGCAAACAGTATTGTATAAAATTTTATATTTTATTGATTTTGATTATTATGAAAAATATCAAAAGCAGTTAATGGGACTTACTTATTTTAAAAATAAACACGGGCCAACTCCTAGAAATTTTGAAAGACTTATTAAAAAAATGAAAGAAGATAAAAAAATAGAAGAGGTAAAATCTTCCCATTATAAAAAAGAGCAAAAAAAATTTTTACCACGAGAAAATCCAGACTTATCTTTACTTACTGGCCAAGAACTTGATTTAATAAATGATGTTTTAAAAAAGTATTCAGAAAAAAATGCTACAGAGATATCGAATATTTCTCATAGAGATATACCTTGGGCTGTAGCCAATGATTTAGAAGATATTGATTACGAGTATGTTTTTTATAGAAGCGAAGAGTTTTCCGTTAAATAGATTTTATGAATATCAGAATAGAGGAAACGAAAGAATTTTCAAAAGATTTTGAAAAGCTAAAGAAAAAATATATATCTTTAGAAGAAGATTTGGCTATAGTGGAAAAAATAATCAGTAAATTTCCAACAGGGAAAAATAAGGAGGGCACTAGAATAATAAGAATTGATCCAATAATGGGTTTTTCTGAACAAGTTTTTAAAGTTAGGGTTAGATGCAGATCTTTGAAAAGCTCAGATAGAATAAGACTTATTTATTTTTATAATATAGAAAAAAATGAAATTTTCTTTATTGATATTTATTTTAAAGGCAATAAAGCAATCGAGGATAAGAAAAGAATTAAAAATTTTTTAAAATTTGAGATAGATTGATGAGTTTATTTTTTGGGCGGAAAAAGTGAAGCTTTTTCCGCCTAAAAAATATTTTAAAAAACTAAAATTTTGAAAAAAATAAAAAGCGCGCACCTTCGGTGCGCGCTTTTTATTTTTTTCAAATTTTTTAAATTTAATTTTCTTTTTCAAATTTTTCTAAAATCTCTTCTGGAGTTAAAACTAATTTTTCTTCAGAGTCTCTTGATTCTAATGTGAATTTTCCTTCAGGATCACGCTCGCCAACAATTATAAAATAAGGAATTTTTTGCTCTTTTGCAGATCTTACTTTTTTTCCAAAAGATTCTTTTGAATAATCACTTTCAACTCTAAAATTATTTTCTTCTAAAAATTTTGTAATTTCTTTTGCTTTTTGATTTAAATTTTCAGCAATTGGAATTACGGAAACTTGAACAGGGCAGAGCCAAAAAGGAAATTCTCCTGCAAAATGTTCTATCATTACAGACATAAATCTTTCCAAAGATCCAGCAATTGCTCGGTGTATCATTACAGGGTTTTTTTTCTGTCCGTCGCTGTCTGTGTAGAGAAGATCAAATCTTTTTGGCATTGAAAAATCAAGCTGAGCGGTGGCTAACTGCCAACTCCTTCCGAGCGCATCTTTAAAATGAAAATCAAGTTTTGGCCCGTAAAAAGCTGCCTCACCTTCAATTTTTTTGTAAGGTAAGTTTTCTTTTATGGCGATTTTTTCTAAAATTTCTTCTGCCTTTTTAAAAAGCCCGTCTTCCAACATATATTTTTCAGGTTTTTTTGGATCAGAAATAGAAAGTGAAACCGATAAATTTTTCTCATCAAACATTTCAAACTTTGTGTAAAATTTTTTGATTATTAAAATAATATTTGAAATTTCCTCTTCAACTTGCTCTGGGGTGCAAAAAGAGTGGCCGTCATCTTGAGTAATTGCGCGAACCCTGGAAATTCCCAGAAGCTCTCCTTGCTGTTCGTCTCGGTAAACAACTCCGTTTTCTGAAAATCTTAGAGGAAGATCTTTATAAGATCTTGGGTTTGCTGAATATATTTGTGTGTGATGAGGGCAGTTCATTGGTTTCATAACAAATTCTTGATCGGTTTTTCCAGAAACTTTAAAAAGCTCGTCTCCAAATTTTTCCCAATGCCCAGATTTTTCGTATAAATCTTTTTTTGTAATATGAGGAATTGTAACTTTTTGCCAACCAAAATTTTTTTGAATTTTTTCAATTTCTTCTGTTATTAAATTTCTCATTAAAGTTCCTTTGGGAGTAAAAAGAGGAAGCCCAGACCCAACCAAATCAGAAAAAGTAAATAAATCTAATTTTTTTCCAATTTTTCGGTGGTCTCTTTTTTCTGCTTCTTTAAGCATTTTGTCGTGATTTTCCAAACCTTCTTTTGTTTCAAAAGCTGTTCCATAAATTCTTGTGAGCATTGGTCTTTTCTCATCTGCCTTAAAATAAGCTCCTGAAATTTTATCAATTCGAAAAGAGTCAATTGGCAAATCAGCAGAGTGTTCCACGTGAGGCCCAGAGCAAAGATCAAAAAAATTTTCACCTGTTTTGTAAATTGTAAGAGGTTTTCCGTCTTTGGCTTTATCTTCAGTAATTTCTTTTTTGTATTCGTTGTTTTTGTAAAATTCTAAAAGTTCTTCTTTTGTTTTTTCTTCTTTTATGAAAGCTAGGTTTTGAGAAATTAATTTTTTTATCTTTTTTTGAAAATCTTTTAAATCTTTTTCTTCAACTTTTTCTTTTCCAAAATCAACTCCATAAAAAAAGCCAGTTTCTGTGGGGGGCCCTGAAACAATTTTTGCATCTGGAAATTTTTCTAAAATTGCAATTGCTAAAAGATGAGAAAAAGAATGCCTAATTTTGTAAATTTTGCTATTTTTATCCATAAGAAGAATTTTAACATAAAAATTAAGTGTAAAAAGAAAAAGCGGGCAAAAAGCGAAGCTTTTTGCCCGCTTTTTCTTTGCTAAAAACTGAAAATTTGTTAAAATATCGCTCATTATGGATAAAATTAATAATAAATTAGTAGACGAATTGTTTGCCGCGGGAGCACATTTTGGCTACTCAAAATCAAAAAGACACCCGACAACAAAAGAAAATATATTAACAAACAAAAAAGGAGTTGATATTATAAATTTAGAAAAAACAGCACTTGCTATTTTGGAAGCTAAAAAATTTTTAACAGAAATTCACTCAAAAGGAGGAAAGGTTTTATTTTTAGCAAACAAAAAAGAATCAAGAGATTTCGTAAAAGAAGTTGCTTCATCTTTTGGCTTTCCTTATGTTTCTACTCGTTGGATCGGTGGAACTTTAACAAACTTTTCTGAAATTAGAAAAAGATCAAAAAGACTTCAAGAATTAATGGATTCATTTGAAAAAGGCGAACTTACAAGATTTACAAAAAAAGAAAGATTAAATTTAGAAAGAGAAGTTGAAAAATTAAAAAGATACTATATAGGACTTCTATCTTTAAATGAAAAACCAAAAGTAATTTTTGTTGTTGATTCTGGTTTTGAAAGTATTGCTGTAAAAGAAGCTAAAGAAACTGGAGTAAAAATTATTTCAATTTCTAGTACAGACTGCAATCTTTCAAAAATTGATTTTCCAATTGCGGCAAACGACGCTTCTGCAAAAACTACAGAAATTATTTTAAAAGAACTTGTGTCAGATTTTAAAAAAAATTAATTAAAAAATAAAATGAGTGAAATAAATATTGATTTAGTAAAAAAATTAAGAGAGCAAACAGGAGTTTCTATTATGCAATGCAAAAAAGCTTTAGAGGAAGCTGGAGGGGATTTAGAAAAAGCAAAAATAGCCTTAACCAAAAAATCAGGAGAAATTGCAGCCAAAAAAGGAGACAGGGAACTTGGATCTGGAGTTATTTCAGTTGCTCAAAATTCTTCAGAAACTTTAATGATAGAGCTTGCTTGTGAAACAGATTTTGTGGCAAACAATGAAGAGTTTGGAGAATTTGCTAAAAAAATTGCAGAAAAAATTTTGGCGGGAGAAGAAACAGAAGAAATTGTTTCTGAAATGGTTCAAAAATTTGGAGAAAGAATTGAAGTTGCAAAACAAGAAAAATATTCAGGAAATGTTGGTTTTTACATACACAGCAATAATAAAATTGGAGCAATGGTTGAGCTTTCAGAAAATATTGGAGAAAAATCCAGAGATCTTTCAATGCATATTGCAGCACAAAATCCAGTTTATGTTTCAGAAGAAAATATTTCTGATGATGAAAAAAACAAAGCCAAAGAAGTTTTAGAAAAAGAAGTTGCAGACAAGCCAGAACAAATGAGAGAAAAAATTTTAGAAGGAAAACTTTCAGCTTATTTTAAAGAAAGAGTTTTACTTACTCAAGAATATATTAAAAATCCAGAACAAAAAATTTCAGATTTTTTAGAAGGCGCTGAAGTTTTAAGATTTGTGAGAGTTGGGGTAGGAGAATAATTTTAAAAATTTTGAGAAAGAATAGCCAAAAAAATGGAAAGCAATTGCTTTCCATTTTTTTGGCTATTCTTTCTCAAAATTTTTTTAACTTTTTGAGCCACTTGAGGGATTCGAACCCACGACCTATGGTTTACAAAACCATTGCTCTACCAACTGAGCTAAAGTGGCAATAAATTTTTTTAAAATTATACTAAAAACAACTTTTTTTGCAAAAAATAAAATATTTTTTAGAAATATTTTGAAAACGTGCTTTTAAATTTTTCAGCATTAGTTTTCATCCACTCAAAGGTTTCTTGTATTATTTTTTGTTATCTAGAAAATTACCGAATATTATATCTGTCCTCTCATTCAATTCATCAAAAGTTACCACTTCAACATCTTTAATGTTACCCCTGAATAATTCAAATGATTTCAACTGTTCACTAGTTAGCGAAGAAATCCTACCTATTACTAATAAAACTTTAGGATTAAAGGATTTGAATTCATCACCTTGAGAGAGCTTATAAAAATCTTTCTGCAAATTATCCTTCTGGTCTAATACCTGGACGATACCACCCGTGAGTTCTTTTCCAAGACTAAACACATCAGGCTTTCTGTATGGTGTTTTTGCGTCAATAATTTTTTTTAGTGGAGTTTTAATTTCAATTACACAAACATTCTTTGTAAATTTATTACTATATAGAAAGTCAGCGATTCGTCCACCTGTGTCTTTATAGTCTTTACCCCCTACGTAAGCCTTGTCCTTCAGTATGGCTACAGGAACAGAAAGGATATTGGAAAGTACCCAGCTATTTTTTTTAAAAAATTGTTGACATTTTTCTTCTAGCTTAGAGGTGTCTGTTTTTTGATTAAGTAATTTATTAAAATCTTCTTTGATTTTGTTCAACTTAATGAAATTTATTTTTTCTTCTGCTTGGAAGAAAACTTTTTCAGTACTTATATTTTTAGGAATTAACGAGATGACACTCTCCACATCTTTTTCAGATAATTCATCAGGCGTTAGTTTATTTTCTCTTATAAAAATACCTAGCTCATTTTTAGTATAAGAGTGCCCAACCTCTTTTATTTTTTCTGGAAATATTTCCGAAAGTAAATTATTAGAAGTTGTCTTTAATTTACTGGACTGGACATCTTTAAACGGTTTTAAGCACCTAAACATTTTCTCAAGGTCACAAATATTAAAAGTAATACTTTTTTTATCAAAATAGGATTGGTCGTTTTTAGATATTATTATTTTTTGTATATTTTCAAATTTTTCTAATTCGTATACAACAGGACTGAGATAACGAGTAAAACCGAGTCCCATTTTTGGTGATTTTAAGACACCCTTAATTAATGATGGTGAAATATTATGAAATTCTACAGATTTAATGTATTTATATTTTGGCCCACCATCCTTTTTAAAAGGATAATGAACCTCTAGAGGTCTTTTTTTATAGACTTCTCTGGATAAAACATTAAGTTCTTCTTTTTCGTCCACATAATAAAACACTTGTTTTTCAGGCATATCTTTCTTTAATTCTTCATTTTTTTTGTATGTTTTCATATTTTGTTAATTTATATTATTTTATCAATAAAAAAAAATAAATTCAATTTTATTTTTATTAATAAAAAAATAAGCTCCAGATTCGGGAGATAGATATTTACTATCTGTTTTGATTTAGAATTTGTATTTTTGCTCCACAGGTAGGATTCGAACCTACGGCCAATTGATTAACAGTCAACTGCTCTACCACTGAGCTACTGTGGAATAATTTTCAAAAATTTTAACAAAAAAAAATGTATAATACAAATATATTTTTATGTTTTCTAAGAAAAAAAAAGGAATAGATATTTCTAAAAATAAAATTGATGATTTAGAAAAAAAAGCTGTTTCTTTTGCTCTTGAGAAAAAAAAAGGAGAAATTTTCTTAGACATTGGGTGCGGATCTGGAAAAATGGGAATTTTGTTTTTTCTTCTTGGCAAAAAAGTTTTTTTATACGATGAGAAAAAAATTCCATTTTTTTTATTTTTATTAACTTCTTATTTTTATAATTCTAAAAATTTTATTTTTAAAAAAATAAATATTGGAAAAGCAAAATACAAAGATTTTCCAGACAACATCTCAGGAGTTTTTATGGGAAGATTTTTTCACTATTTAAAAGAAAATGAAGCCAAAGATTTTTTAAAAATTTTAAATAAAAAAGTGAAAAAAGGGGGCAAGGTTTTCATTTCTGTTTGTTCGCCCGACACTTATTTTTTAAAAGATGAAAAATTTTATGGAAAAATAAATTCACCCATTTTTTCTCCCACAAAAAAAGCCAAAGATGATTTTAAAATTGAAGAAAAAATGCATCTTTACACAGAAGATTCTTTAAAAGAAATATTTTTTGAAAATAATTTTGAATGTTGTGAGATTTGGAAAAGCAATTTTGGAAATATTAAAGCTATTTTTGAAAAAAATAAAGATTAAATTATTTTTAATAAATCGTTTTTTTCATTTTTTTTTGTTAAAATTATTTTTATGTTAGAAAAAATTAAAGATTCTTTTAATAAAGTAAGGAGGTTTTTTATAAAAAGAATTTCAAATGATATTGGAATTGATTTAGGAACGGCCAACGCTTTAGTTTATGTTTCTGGAAAGGGAATTGTTATAAACGAACCATCTGTGGTGGCTATAAATGAAAAAACAGGAAGAGTGGTGGCTGTGGGCTCTGAGGCAAAAAATATGCTCGGAAGAACACCAATGCACATAAAAGCTGAAAGGCCTGTTGTTGACGGAGTTATTTCTAATTTTGAAGTGGCTGGAGAAATGATTGCTTTTTTGATAAACAAAGCCGAAAGAGATTTTGCTAAAAAAATTGGTATTTTGGGCCCGAGAGTTTTAGTGGGAGTTCCTTCCGGCATTACAAATGTTGAGACAAGGGCTGTTAGAGACGCGGCGTATGATGCTGGAGCACGTGAAGTTTTTATTATTGAAGAACCGATGGCAGCAGCGATTGGCGAAAATCTTCCTGTAAAAGAAGCTAAAGGGACAATAATTATTGATATTGGCGGAGGAACAACAGATGTTGCCGTTATTTCTCTTGGTGGAATTGTGGCTTCAAAAAATATGAAAATCGCTGGTGATCATTTTAATCAAAATATAATTGAGTATGTTAAAGAAAGATACAAAATAATTATCGGAGAAAAAACAGCCGAAGAAGCAAAAATTAAAATTTGTTCTGTTTTGGAGATTAAGAAAAAAGAAAAAGACATAAGTTTTAAAATAAGAGGAAGAGATTCCGTGAATGGAATTCCAAAAGAAGTTGAAATTTATTCTTCAGATATTCAAAAAGCGATGAAAGACTCAATTGATCTTTTAATTGAAGGAGTTAAAGAAGTTGTAGAAAAAACTCCACCAGAAATTATTTCTGATGTTTTAGAGTCTGGAATTTTTATCACCGGAGGGGGATCTTTAATTTGCGGTCTTGATAAATTAATTAAAAAAAATCTAAATACAAAAGTTCACATTGTGGAAGATCCTTTGACAGCAGTTGTGAGAGGAACTGGAATTGCTCTTGAAGACCTAGATTATTACAAAGAATCTTTTGTTGATGAAGAAAAAGAGCTTTCTTTAAGTATTTAAAATGAAAAGAAATATTTTTAAAAAAACATTTTTTATAATTATTTTATTTTTTCTTTTCTTGTATTTTTTTTACTCATTTTTTTTTGATTTGTTTGGAAATATTTTTTTAATAAAAAATGAGCCAGAGGAAATTTTTGTTGAAATTCCAAATAAAGAAAAAATTTTTAATGAAAGTATCTTTACTAAAATGAATGTTGTTTTAAGGCCAGATAAAAATTTTTATGACTCTGCAATTTTTTTTAAAGATAATAAACAAATAAAAGAAGACGAGCTTATCTTTAATTTTTTTAGAGGAAATTTCTGGGCTATCGGAAAAAATAAATTTGTATCCGATGATTTTTCAAAAATTTCTTTTTTTTCAGCATTCGGGCAAAAAAATATTTTTGTTTTGAAAGATGAGGAGAATGAAACTTTTTTTGATGTTGAAGGTTTCGGTACAGGATCTGGAGAAATTGAAGTTTTTATTTCAAGAGAAATTCCAATTTCAAAAAAATCAGAGCTTTTAATTTCTTTTGATGAAGATTATAAGGTGGGAATTTTTAGTGAAGAGGTTTTTAAAGATGAAGATCCAGATAAAAAAATTATTTTCAAGATTGGCCCAAACCTAGATCAATTAAGTGAAGTTTATATAAAAAATGAATAAAAAATTTTTAGTTTTAAATAAAAAAGTTGGGCAAACTCCACTGGAAGTTATTGAAAATTTTAAAAAAGAAAATTCAGCTTATGAAAATGAAAAAATGGCCTACGCTGGGAGATTAGACCCGATGGCAGAAGGGAAGATGCTTGTTCTTGTTGGAGATGAATGTAAAAAAAGAGATAAGTATTTAAATTTAGATAAAGAATATGAGGTTGAAATTTTGCTTGATTTTTTTTCAGACACAGGAGATGTTTTAGGTTTGGGAAATTTTTTTGAAAATGATAGAAAAAATATTGAGGTGCAAAAAGCTTCGCTTTTTGCACCTAAAAAAATCCAAAAAATTTTAAATTCTTTTAAAGGAAAAAATCTTTTTCCTTATCCGTTGTTTTCATCAAAAACAGTTTTAGGAAAACCGCTTTTTTTGTGGAAATTAGAAGGAAAGGAAAACGAAATAGAAATTCCTAAAAAAGAAGTTGAAATTTATTATTTAAAATTTTTAGAAAAAAGAGAAATTTCAAAAAAAGATTTAGAAAAATATATATTTGAGAAAATTGAAAAACCAAAAAAAGTTGAGGAAAAATCAAAGCAGTTAGGGGCGGATTTCCGCAGAGCGGAAATCCGTCAAAAATGGAAAAAAGTTTTTGAAAATTTTCCAGAAAATAAAAAATTCACTATTTTAAAAATAAAATGCCGGTGTTCTTCAGGAACTTATATGCGAGTTCTTTCTGAGCAAATTGCTGAAAAATTAGAAACAAAAGGCTTGGCACTTTCAATAAAAAGAACAAAAATTGGAAAATTAAGAAAATTTTTTGGAATAAATTTTTTTAGTATTTAAAAATATAAAAATTTTTTCTTTTTGGGAATTAAATTTTAAATAAATTTTTTTAAAAAATAATAAGCGCGCACCAAAGGTGCGCGCGAATTTGTGGATTTACCAGTCAGTTTCCTGACAGAACTTCCTTCGCTGGAAGGGGATCATTCCAAATATTAAAGAATCCTTCACGACAAGGATCATAAAAATACATGACATAATCTACAGTAATTGGAAATTTTTTCATAATTTTATCCTCTGTTGTTGGCCTAAATTTATTATAATGTTTTTTTATTTAATTGCAAGTTTTTTTTAAAAAAAAAGTGGAAATAAAAGCGCGGCCCGCAGGGCCGCGCTTTTATTTTTATTTTAAAAAATCTTTTTTAAAATCCGTTTCTTTTTTTCCCTCAGGAATTACTTTTTTAATTAAAAATTTATTATCAGAAAATTCTGCATCAGTTACAACAAATCTTTTTTCAACTTCCCCCATAAAAAAAGATTTAGAAAAAGCTAAAAATTTTCTCCATTTTAAATATTCGTCGTCAGAAGAAAAAATTTCCATATCTTTTTTTTCAAATTTTTTGCAATAAGTAGCATTTTCATTTTCTTGTTTTTTTTCTTTTATTTTTCCTTCTAAAAAATCTGGCAACATTTTTACAAAAGCTTCTGCTCCATTCTCAGCAAAAAATTTTTCTAAAATATTATTTTTTTGCCAGTTTTCAATTTTTATTTTTTTTTGAAAAACTATTGGGCCCGAATCCATTTTTTCATCAAGCCTTATAATAGAAAGACCTGTATTTTTCTCGTCGCCCAACAAAGCAGAAATTATTGGTGAAGGGCCTCGATATTTTGGTAAAAGTGAGGGATGTAAATTTAAAATTCCAAAATTTGGAATTTCCAAAATTTCTTTTTTTAAAATTTTATTGTAAGCAAAAACAAAAAAAAGATTATAGTTTTTTATTTTATTTAAAAAACTTTCTTCGTATAAATTTTGTGGCTGTAAGTATGGAATTTTATTTTCCTCAGCCCAAAGCTTAACTGGTGGGGGAGTTAATATTTTTTTTCTTCCAGAAAATTTGTCTGGATTTGTAATTATTAAATCTGGAGAAAAGCCAAGACTTTTTGCTTTTTCTAAAAAATAGACTGATATTTTTGGAGTGCCAAAAAAAATTGTTCTTACTTTTTTTCCCATTTTGGAATTATAACATTTAAGGGAGAAAAAGGCGGATTTTTCGAAGCAAAATCCGCCTTTTTTCCGGCTCAAAAACACAAAAAAGTTATCCACATTTTGCTTTAAAAAAATTTGAAATGATTTTATTTTTCCATATAATTACAAAACTTTCTTTATGAAAGTTTGCTCTCAACATTTTTTGTTGAAAGCGTTGTGGGAAGAATTTATTTTTCTCACAACGCTTTTAATAAAATTTATTTTATTGGAAGCATAGAAAAAACTTCGCTCTGCGAAGTTTTTTCTTTTGTAAAATGTTATAATTTTTATATGAAAAAAGAAATTTTACTTTCAGGAATTAAGCCAACAGGTAACCCTCACATTGGAAATTATTTTGGAGCTTTAAAGCAGTGGGTGGATCTTCAAAATAAATACAAAAAAGTCTATATTTTTATTCCAGATTATCACGCTTTAATTTCCGTTCAAGATAAAAAAAAAATGGAGAAAAATATTTTAAATGTAGCCATTGATTTATTAGCTGTTGGAATTGATCCTAAAAAAGTAGTTTTTTATAAACAATCAGATATTCCAGCTCACACCGAACTTACTTGGATTTTTAACTGCATAGTTTCGGTGCCAACATTAATGCGGGCTCATGCTTTTAAAGATTCTCAGGCAAAAAATAAAGATGTTTCCGTTGGCCTTTTTGATTATCCAATTTTGCAAACATCAGACATTGTTTTGTACGACGCGGAAATTGTGCCTGTTGGAGAAGATCAAAAACAACACATAGAAATGGCTAGGGAAATTGTCAGAAAATTTAATAATACTTTTGGAAAAACTTTTAAAGAGCCCCGTGCTTTTGTTAAAAAAGAAGTTTCTGTTATTTTAGGAAATGATGGAAGAAAAATGTCTAAGTCTTACAAAAACGAACTTCCTCTTTTTGTTTCAGAAAAAGAAACTTTAAAATACATGATGTCTATTCCAATGGATTCAAAAAAAATTTCTGCTAAAAAAAATCCAGAAAAATATACCCTTTATAAAATTTTTAAACTTTTTGCAAATGCAGAAGAAAATAAAAAAATGCGAAAAATGTTTGAAGAAGGAGGCTACGGCTATGGAGAAATTAAAATTTTTGCAGCTGAAGTTGTAAATAAATATCTAAAAGATATGAGAAAAAAAAGAAAAGAATTAGAAAAAAACCCAGAAAAAGTTTTAAAAATTTTAAAAAAAGGTGGAGCTGAAGCTAAAAAACAAGCAAATAAAAAAATACTCGAAGTTCGCAAAAAAATCGGTTTTGAAATTTATTAATTTGACACCATGATTAAGAAAAAAGTACTGTTCATTTTTATTGTATTACCAGTTTTTAGTTTTTCTTCAGCTCCCGGAACTTGTTCTTGGCATGGAGGAGTTGACTGTAGTGCTGGTTTTGATCTGGATGGAAGTGCTATTTGTGTTGACGGGTGGAGAGATAGTAGCGAGAATTTTTTTGATGTAGATCTGTGTAAAGATTTTTGTTCGGTTGGTGTTTATGAAAAAGTTTCCAAAGCTTACAATGGAGAGATATAAGATTTGCATGATGAATATGAAATATCTTTTGAAGATTTTGCAAGAGATTCATTGTCTGAACTTAAAGAAATACAAGAAGAAGAATTTAATGATATTAGAGCGTTATATATTGCAACAGGTGGTTTTAGAATGAGTTCAAACAATCTTAAAAATCAATATTTAGATAACATACAAGAACAGGAAGACTTAACACAAAAACTTAGATTAGCGTATGCAAGCAACAATAATCAAATTTTAGATGAAAAAAGAGAATTTCTCTATAAGCAGTGCACACATAATTGGTATTTAGAAAAACATAAACAATATTATGAAATGAAACAAATTTTAGAAAATAATACATTTAAAGAGTACGGATATTTTTCACCATTTGTAGATACTATTTCCCTAGATTTTTATTATGATAAAAAACACGTTTTTCACTACTATTATGACTTAGATGAAAAAGAAATAAAAAGAGGAAAAACATCAGAAGAGTGTGGAATAGGAGAAAAATATATTAAAAAAGGTGGTAGTTGTTTGTACTGCAAAGAGGATAAATTAATTTCTAGAGATAAAAAATATTACCTACCCTTGGAAGATGTATGCAAGGATATGTATGGAGAAAATTCGGTAGTAGAGGGAACTTGGGAATGTAAAAGGTGGGAAGATGGAGGTAAAAAAGTTGAGTATGTTCAAAGCGACATATTCAACTCTATACGAGGAATTGAGAAAAAACCAAAAATTAAAATAGAAGAAAATTATAGTAAAAAAGTTGATGAAGAGGTTGGAGTTATTAAAACAATTAAAATAAAAGATGAATTCGTATCTACTGAGATTGAAAATCAAGAGCATGTCAATATTGAAGAGATTTACTTTAGTGAAGAAGAAATTTATAAAACAAAAGAAATTGTTGTTCAAGAAGATTTAAAAAATGAAGTATACGAAGAAGAAAATAATTTCAAAAAAGAAGAAAAAAGTAAGGTTCTGGAAATTGAAAAAAAGAATGAAAATAATTTTCAAGAAAATGACCAAAAGAACAATGAGGGAAGTATTAATTTTTTTAAAAGTATATTTAATTGGTTTTTAAATGTTAAAATATAATTTATGAATAATAAAAAAGAAAAAGGTTTTTTCATTTATGGGAAAAATGTAATTTCAGAAGTTTTGAAAAATAATGCAAACAAAATAAAAAAATTTTATTTTGTTGATTTGAAAAAAGCTGAGGTTAAAAATTTTACTTCTAAAATAGAAAACTTTCCAAAAAAAGTGGAAATAGAAATAGTTAGCAAAGATTTTGCGTTTAAAAAAGTGGGGGAGGTTAATCACCAAAATATTTTAGCCCAAATTGAAAATTTTGAATATCTTAATTTTGATAATTGGAAAAATAATTTTTTAAAACCTGAGAAAAATTTAGTTTTAATTTTGGATGGAATTTCTGATGTGGGAAATTTGGGGGCTATTGTGCGCTCGGCGGCAGCTTTTGGGGTTTGCGGAATTTTTCTCGAAGAGAAAAATTCCGCGCCTGTAAACGGAGCGGTTTTCAAATCTTCAGCTGGAAATATTTTTTCTGTGCCAATTATTAAAGTTTCAAATATAAATAATTTAATTGAAAAATTAAAAAAAGAAAAATTTTGGATGTATGCTCTTGATGGAAAAAGTGAAAGATCAGAAATTTTTTCTGAAAACTCTTTTGACACAAACACTGCTTTTGTTTTAGGATCGGAAGGGGGAGGAGTTTCAGTTTTAACTTTAAAAAAATCTGACTTTATAATAAATATCCCGATTTTAAAAAAAGTAGAATCTTTAAATGTTTCGGTTTCTGCGGGAATTGTAATGTCAAAATATAGAGAAAAATTTTTATAATTTTTGTGGTAAAATTTTTGTGGATTTTGCGAAGCAAAATCCACAAAAGACAAAAACACAAAAATACGAATTTATTTAATAAAATAAAAAAAGCCGTTTTAGCTCAGTTGGATAGAGCGCAGCCATGGTAAGGCTGAGGTCCCCGATTCGATTTCGGGAAACGGCTCAACTTGGAGGTAAAAAATTATAAAATTGGGCGCAAAAAAATGAAACGAAGTTTCATTTTTTTGCGCCCAATTTTAGAATTTTTTTTGTTATAATTTATTTATGAAAAATTTTACTCATCTTCACAATCACAGCCACTTTTCACTTTTAAACGCTTTACCAAAAATTCCAAATCTTATAAAAAAAGCAAAAGAATTTAACTTAAAATCACTTGCTTTAACAGATGATGGAAATTTATATTCAGCAATTTCTTTTTATAAAGAATGTAAAAAAAATGAAATCAAACCAATTGTGGGAGTTGATTTTTATGTTGCTTTAAGAAAAAGAAGAGATAAACAACCAAAAATTGATAACAAAAGATACAGGCTTGTATTACTCGCAAAAAATGAAGATGGTTACAAAAATTTATTAAAACTGGTTTCTTACTCTTTTCTGGAAGGTTATTATTACAAACCAAGAATCGACAAAGAGCTTTTAGAAAAATTTGGAAAAGATTTAGTTTGTATTATTCCGCAGTTTTCAGGCCCTACTTCTACACATTTAAGATTAAACAACGAAGAAAAAGCTTTAGAGGAAATAAATTTTTACAAAAAAACTTTTGGCGAAGATTTATATTTAGAAATTATTCATCAACCAGAAATTGAAGGACAAAAAGAGCTCCAAGAAAAAATCATAAATTTTTCTAAAAAAAATAATTTAAAATTAGTGGCCACAGGAGATACTTATTATTTAGAAAAAAAAGACAGGGAAGCTAGAAATGTTTTGGTGGATGTTGGAAATATTAAAATGGGAAAAATGGAACACAATGATGGCGAAGATTTTTCTTTTCATTCTCCCGAAAAAATGGAAGATTTTTTCTCACACGCTCCTGAATCACTTTCAAATATTTCTGAAATTGTTGAAAAGTGTAATTTAGAACTTAATTTAGGAAAATGGGTTTTTCCAGATTATGATTTAAAAAATTCTAAAAATAATTACGATGAAGAATTAAAAAAAATTTCCTATGAAATATATGAATCTGGAAAAGTAGAAAAAAGTGAGTTTTCAAAAAAAAGGTTGGATTACGAGCTTTCCGTTATTGCTCAAAAAGGCTATTCTGTTTATTTTTTAATAATTACTGATTTTATAGATCATTCCAAAAAAAATGGAATTTTAACAAACACAAGAGGTTCGGCCGCTGGATCTTTGGTTTCTTATTTGTGCGGAATTACAACAGTTGATCCATTAAGATTTAAACTACCTTTTGAAAGATTTTTAAACCCAGAAAGACCTTCACCTCCAGATATTGATTTAGATATTGCTGAAGATAAAAGAGATGAATTAATTTCTTATGCTGTTGAAAAATATGGAAAAAAATCGGTAGCACAAATTGGAACTTTTGGAACAATGGCTGCAAGAGGAGCAGTAAAAGATTGTGCCAGAGCTTTGGGTTATGAGTATAAAATCGGAGATAAGATTTCAAAATTAATTCCAATTGGAAAACAAGGATTTCCAATGTTTATAGACCGAGCTTTGGACGAAGTTGATGATTTAAAAGATTTATATAAAAAAGATTT
The DNA here is from genome assembly GCA_014237915.1 of Candidatus Paceibacter sp. Classification (GTDB taxonomy): domain Bacteria; phylum Patescibacteriota; class Minisyncoccia; order Phycocordibacterales; genus JABACC01. The sequence goes on along the minus strand of JABACC010000013.1, from coordinate 108,521 downwards.
GGATGTGAAAAAAATTATTGATATGGCTAAAAAAATTGAAGGTTCTGCACGCCATATTTCGATTCACGCCGCAGGAGTGGTAATTTCTCCAACAGAAGTTTCGGATTATACTCCGGTGCAAGTTGATCAAAAAACTGGAAAAATAGTTACTCAATACGATATGCACGCTGTGGAAGACGCAGGATTAATAAAATTTGATTTTCTTGGTTTAAAAAATTTAACAATAATCACAGAAGCTTTGAAAAGAGTTGATAAAGTAAAAGGAAAAAAAATTAATATTTATGAAATTCCAGAAGACGACAAAAAGACTTTTAAAATGCTAACCGAAGGAAAAACAGGAGGAGTTTTTCAGCTTTCCTCTGAGGGAATGACAAAATGGCTTAAAGAGTTAAAACCAAGCTCAGTTGATGATATAAATGCCATGGTGGCGCTGTACAGGCCGGGGCCAATGGAATTTATTCCAGAATATATTTTAAGAAAAAACAATCCAGAAAAAGTTACATATCCAGATCCCAGAACAGAGCCTTATTTAAAAGCTTCATACGGACTTTTAATTTATCAAGATGACATAATGCAGCTTGCTGTTGATATGGCAGGATATTCTTGGCTTGAGGCAGATAAATTTCGAAAAGCTATGGGTAAAAAAATTCCAGAATTAATGGCAGAGCAGGAGGAAAAATTTAAAGCGGGTTGTTTAAAATCTAAAATGCCAGAAAAAGTGGTAAATGAGCTTTGGGAAAATATTGTAACTTTTGCAGCTTACGGTTTTAACAAAGGCCACGCTGCAGCTTACGGCTGGCTATCTTACAGAACAGCATATTTGAAAGCAAATTTTCCAACAGAATATATGGCGGCGGTCTTAACAGCTGATGCTGGAAATAACGAATCTATAAAAAAAGAAATTGAAGAATGTAAAAAAATGGATATAGAAGTTTTAGCTCCAGACATAAATGAATCTTACGAAGATTTTGCTGTAGCTCAAAAAAATAATGAAAAAGATGAAAAAAAAGAAGTTATTCGTTTTGGTCTTTTGTCGATAAAAAATTTCGGTGAAAAAATTGCAGAAGAAATTGTAAACGAGAGAAAGAAAAACGGTAATTATTTATCATTGGAAGATTTTTTAAAAAGAACTTCTCCTTTAGGAATAAATAAAAAATCACTGGAAGCTTTAAGTTTGTCTGGAGCCTTAGACGGATTTTCAGATAGGTCAGAAATTTTAGCAAATATTGAAGAGCTCTTAGAATTTAGTAAAAATTCTAGAGAAGAAAATTCAGATCAAGGAAGTTTGTTCTCAGAAGAAGCAGAAAAATCTCAAATTAAATTAAAAAATTCTGAAGGAGTTAATATAATTTTAAAAACAGGAAAAAATGAAGATAAAAAATATACCTTACCTTTTTCAAACAGAGAAAAATTATTTTGGGAAAAAGAACTTTTAGGGCTTTATATTTCAGGGCATCCTCTTGATCGTTGGAAAGAAAAAATTTCTGCTGAAAACAAAAACATTGCTTCAATTTTAGAAAAAGGCAGAGAAACAAAATATGTTATTGCGGGAATTATTGAAAATTTAAAAATAATTACCACAAAAAAAGGAAAAGAAATGGCTTTTGTAAATTTTTCTGACTTTACAGGATCTTTAGAGGGGGTTATTTTTCCAGATACATATAAAGAATTTTCTGATATTTTAGAAATTGAAAGAACTTTTGCATTTTCTGGAAAATTAGAAAAAAAAGATGATGAAGAATTTTCTTTTATTGTTGAAAAATTAAAAAAAATTGATTAGTGAAATTAGGGGTTAATTTTTAAAAATATGATATAATTTTTTTTGTTAATTTATAAAAAATGTCGAATCATATAATAGAAGAGTTAAAAAAAAAGATAGAGAATTTTTCTCCAGAAGAAAAAATTTTAGAAAAAATCGGAAGAGTTGTTTCTTCAAAAGACGGAGTTGTTGAAATTGAAGGTCTTTCTGGAGTTTTTTCCTCAGAGGTTTTATATATAAAAAAAGATAAAGAAACTTCTTTAGAAGAGAGTATTGAAAAAAAAGAAGAAAAAGTTAAAGCCCTTGTTTTAAACTTAGAGGAAGATGTTGTTAAGGCTGTAATTTTTGGAGATCAGTCTCTTGTGAGTGAAGGAGATATTGCTGTAAAAACAGGAGAAACTTTAAATGTTGATGTTTCTGAAAAAATTATTGGAAGAGTTGTAAACGCTTTAGGAAATCCTATTGATGGAAAAGGTGAAATTTTATCTGACAAAAAAATGTCAGTTGAAAAAGAAGCTTACGGAGTAATGGACAGAGCAGGAGTAAACGAACCACTCCAAACTGGAATAAAGGCAATTGATTCCATGATACCAATCGGAAGAGGGCAAAGAGAGTTAATAATTGGAGATCGATCTTCTGGAAAAACTTCAATTGCAATTGACACAATAATAAATCAAAAAAATGAAAAAAAAGAAAAAAGACCAATTTGTATTTACGTTGCTGTTGGGCAAAAAGATTCAAAAACTGCAAAAATTTTAGGAACTTTAGAAAAAAATGGAGCTTTAGACTATACGACAATAGTTTCAGCTGGCGCATCAGAATCTGCAGTTTTTCAATATTTAGCTCCGTTTGTGGGCGTAGCCATTGGAGAATATTTTTTAGAAAAAGGAAAAGACGTCTTAATTGTTTTTGACGATTTAACAAAACAAGCAATAGCATACAGACAAATTTCACTACTACTTAGAAGACCTCCCGGAAGAGAGGCTTACCCTGGGGATGTTTTTTACTTACACTCAAGACTCTTAGAAAGATCTGTAAAATTAAATGAAAAATTAGGCGGAGGATCTATAACCGCTTTACCAATTATTGAAACTCAAGAAGGAGATGTTTCGGCTTATATTCCAACAAATGTAATTTCTATTACAGACGGACAAATTTTTCTAGACACAAATTTATTTAACAAAGGTATAAAACCAGCCATCGATGTGGGACTTTCTGTTTCTCGTGTTGGATCTGCCGCGCAAACAAAAGCCATGAAGTCAGTTTCTGGAAATGTAAAACTTGGGCTTGCACAATTTAGAGAACTTGAGGCTTTTTCTCAATTTTCTTCTGACTCTGATTTAGATCCTGAGACAAAAAGAAAAATGGATTCTTCAAAAAAAATAATTGAAATTTTAAAACAAGATGTAAATTCTCCGCTTTCATTTGAAAAACAAGTTGTGGCTATTTATTTTGCATCAAACAAAGATTTTGTAAAAGAAATTTTACCTGAAAATATTTTAGAAGCAGAAGAAAAAATGCTTGAAGCTTTAGAAAACGAAAAAGGAGAAATTTTAAATTCAATTAAAGAAAATAAAAAAATTGAAGACGATATTAAAAAAGATTTAGATGAATTTTTGAAAAATTTTTCAGAAACTTTTAAAAAATAAATTTTAATTTAAATTAAAATTTTTTACCACCATTTTTTCCTTCTTGAAATATATAAAGTTAAACTAAAAAGCAGAAGTGAAATTATAATTGTGAGAGTGAAATCATTTTTATGACCCAAGAAAAGATGAGATTGATTTGTTGGAAGAGAAATTATGGAAATAAATAAAGTTATCGGTAGGGTTAAAAAAGCAATTAAGGTAAAAGTTTTTGAAGCTTCTGCTTGCTTGGAAGATAGAAGGGAATTATTTGTATCACGAAGCTCCCACAGCATTTCTTTCAATTCTTCTGCATTTTGATAAGAAATATCATGAGAAAGAACAATTGAGTCTATAGCATTATGAGAACTTTCTTTTTCAAAAAAATTTTTTGAAATTTCAAAAAAATAATGCCAAGTTGTTTTTTGAGCCCTTAAGATTTTTCTAAAGTCTAAAAGCCTTCTATTTGTTAGTGATATTTTTTTAACCATTATAAATTCTTTTTCTGTAAAAATCTCTTCTTCAATTTCTTCAATTTCCTCACGAATTTTTAAAAGATCAGAATTTAGATTTTCATAAATTTTTTCGATTAAATAAACAAAATAATAAACTACACATGTTGGCAAAACACAATTTATTTTATTAGAATCAAAAGATTCTAAATTATTAAAATGATTTTTAAAATTTTTCAAACCTTGGTCTGGATAAATTGAAGAGGTAATCAAAAAATCTTTTCCCATTATTATTTTTATCTCCTGTTTTCTATATTTTTCAAATTTTCCAAAAAGATCTGGAAGTTCAAAAGAAATAAAAAGATGTCTTTCTGAAAGAGAAGTTCGGTCTCTTTTTAAATCAGAGTAAAAATTTTTCTGAATATAACGACTTATGTTTTTTTCTTCAGCTAAAATTAAAAATTTTTCTTTAGAATCTTTATTTTTTGTTATTGATTCGAAATGATACCAATCAATTCCTTCTCTATGAAATTTTTCATACATATTCTTATTATACTAAAAAAATGAAAAAAAATAAGTAAGTGTGATAAAATTTGCAGACAAAATGTCTAAAATAAAAAAAAATAAAAAAGAAGAATTAAATTTTCCTGAAAAAATTATTGTAAAAGGAGCCAGAACCCACAATCTAAAAAATATTTCAGTAGAAATTCCAAGGAATAAATTAAGTGTTATTACGGGGCTTTCTGGATCTGGAAAATCTTCACTTGCTTTTGATACAATTTTTGCAGAAGGTCAGAGAAGGTATGTGGAATCTCTGTCAGCTTACGCAAGGCAATTTTTAAATCAAATGCAAAAACCAGATGTTGATGAAATTATTGGCTTATCTCCTGCAATTTCCATTGATCAAAAATCTCGTTCAAACAACCCCAGATCAACAGTTGCCACAATCACAGAAATTTATGACTATATGAGGGTTTTGTATGCACGTATTGGAAAACCACATTGTCTTGTTTGCGGACAAGAAATTTCTAAACTTTCACTCGATGAAATTGTTTCTTTTTTTGAAAAAAAAGTTTCAGATGCTAAAAAAATTTTATCAGAAAAAGCAAAAAGCCAAGAAATTTTAGGAGTTGATGCGGAAAATTCAAAAATTTTTCTTTTTTCACCTGTTGTAAAATCAAGAAAAGGAGAATACTACCAGCTTCTATACGACCTACTTTCAAAGGGATATTCTAAAGTAAGGGTTGATGGAGAAATTTTTTCTTTACGAGATAAAATTCCACTTTCAAAAAACAAAAAACATAATATTGAAGTTTTAATTGATGAATTTTATTTTTCAGAGTTTTTAGCAGGAGGAAAAGATTTTAGAGGAGCTTTATCTGAATCTATAGAAAAAGCCATTGATGAGTCAGAAGGACTTGTTTTAGGAGTTTTTTCATTTGAGAAAAAAGGTCTTGAAAAAATTTTTCAAAAAGAAAAAGTTGATACAGAATTTTTGCTTTCGTCTAAATTTTCTTGTCCCAACGATGGATTTTCATATTCTGAAATAGAACCAAGGCTTTTCTCTTTTAACTCGCCAGTTGGAGCGTGTGAAGCTTGTAATGGTTTAGGCTCAAGATTTTTTTATGGAACAGAGCCCTGCCAAACTTGTAATGGAAATAGATTAAAACCAGAGTCTTTAAATGTTTTTTTAGGAAAAGGAAAATCAAAAACTTCTTCAATTAAAGATGAAAAATTTTATAAATCATCTGGTTTAAATATTGTTGATGTTACTTCATTTTCAGTTTCTGATGCATTAGATTTTTTTGATAATTTGAAATTAAATAAAAAAGAAGAGGAAATTTCTAAACCAATTATGAGGGAAATAAAAGAAAGACTTTCTTTTATGTTAAATGTGGGAATAGAATATTTAACTTTAAATAGAAAAGCAAATACCTTGTCAGGCGGAGAGGCACAAAGAATTAGACTTGCTTCACAACTAGGTTCGGGGCTTGTGGGGGCAACTTATGTTTTAGATGAGCCAACAATCGGCCTACATCAAAGAGATAATGACAGATTAATAAAAACACTTTTGAAAATGAGAGATTTAGGAAATACGGTTATTGTTGTTGAACACGACGAAGATGTAATTTATTCTGCAGATTACCTTGTTGATGTTGGCCCTAAAGCTGGAGTTTTGGGCGGAGAAATTGTTGCTTCTGGTTTTTTAGAGGATCTTTTAACTTCTTCTAAAAATTTTTCAGGATCTAGAACCTTGGCTTATTTAAGAGAGGAAGAGGTTATTGAAATTAAGAAAAATAAAAGAAATCATGATATGGGAAAAATAATAGTTTCTGAAGGAGAGATTTTTAATATAAAAAATTTAAATGTTGAAATTCCACTTGGAAAACTTGTTTGTATTACGGGAGTTTCAGGCTCTGGAAAATCTTCTTTTGTTCACGAAATTTTATATAAAAATTTAAGAGCTCGGTTTGATAGAAAATACCGTTCAGCTAAAGTTTTTAATTGTAAAAAAATTTTTGGTTTAGAGTATATTTCAAGACAAGTTTTAATAGACCAGTCGCCAATCGGGAGAACTCCAAGATCAAACCCAGCAACTTACACAGGAGCTTTTTCTCATATTCGAGATTTATTTGCAGAAACAACAGAAGCAAAAATTCGCGGTTATAAACCTGGAAGATTTTCTTTTAATGTAAAAGGTGGAAGATGTGAAGCTTGTTCTGGAAATGGATATATTGCAGTAGAGATGCATTTTTTACCAACAGTCTATGTAAAATGTGATATTTGTTTTGGAAAAAGATTTAACAAAGAAACTTTAGAGGTAACCTATAAATCCAAAAATATTGCTGAAGTTTTAGATATGGAAATTTCTAAAGCCGCAAAATTTTTCACAGAAATTCCAGCGGTTTATGATAGATTAAAAACTTTAGAAGACGTTGGTTTGGGGTACTTAAAGTTAGGGCAGTCAGCGAATACTTTATCAGGTGGGGAAGCACAAAGGGTAAAAATATCTTCAGAGCTTTACAGGCCTTTTACAGAAAAAACAATGTATCTTTTAGATGAGCCAACCGTCGGCCTTCATTATGACGATGTGGCGAAGCTAAACGATATTTTACAAAAATTGGTAGATAGAGGAAATTCTGTTTTAGTTATTGAGCATAATTTAGATTTAATAAAAACTGCAGATTATATTTTAGATTTTGGTCCCGAAGGCGGAGAAAAAGGCGGAAATATAGTAGCAAAAGGAACCCCAGAAGATATTGCAAAAAATAAAAATTCTTTAACCGGAGAATATTTAAAAAAAACATTAGAAAAAACCAAAAGAATTAAAAAATAATTTCTGTGATATAATAATTTTATTAATTTGTTTTATTTTAAAAATTAAAAATATATGAGTAACATAAAAGTTTTTTGGAAAAATATTGAAACTGACAAGAAGTTGGAGAAAAGAATTATTAAAAAAATTTCTTCTTTGGAAAAATTTTTAAAAAAAGATGATCCAAAACTTTTTTTTGATGTGAGGGTGGGACAAGAATCATCATCTTCAAAAAAAGGTAATAATTTTTTTGCCGAAGCAAAAATCACAACTTCAAAAAAAACTTATGGAGCAAAAACGGAAGATTTCTCACTTTTAAATTGTATTGATCATTTAAAAGAAGAGCTTTCAAGGAAAATTGAAAAAAATAAAACAAAAAGAGTTTTTGGCGTTAGAAAAAAAGCTAGAGAGGCTAAAAATTTTATTAAAAAATTAATTAAAAATTAATATGAGTGGAAAAAATAATGAATTTTTTGTTTTAGGAGCCGTTATTGTTTTAATAATAATAATGTACGCTTCATATTTTCTCACAGGATACAGATCTCCAGAAGAGGGAATTTTAAACGAAGAAGATAATATAGAAAATTCAAAAGAAATTAATAATGAAAATAATAATAAAGAAAATATTATGGAAAATTTAGAAATTGGAAAAAATTATACAACAGAATCAGGGCTTCAATACGAAGTTTTAAGCTTAGGAGATGGTAAAAAACCAGAAGCTACTGACACAGTGGAAGTGCATTACCACGGAACTCTTTTAGATGGAAATGTTTTTGATTCGTCAGTTCAAAGAGGAGAAAAAATTTCTTTTGGCTTAAATCAAGTTATCGCTGGCTGGACAGAAGGGTTGCAATTAATGCCGGTGGGTTCAAAATTTAAATTTACAATTCCTGCAGATTTAGCTTACGGAGATCTTTCTCCTTCACCTTTAATTCCTGCTGGATCAACACTTGTTTTTGAAGTAGAACTTTTTGGAATAAAATAAAAATGGTTGCTCTAGATATAATTAAGAATTTAGTAAAACTTGTCGGAACTTCAGCTGGGATTATACTTTTTTCAATAGGAGCGGTAATGCTTTTGAATTCTTTTTTAAAACTTTATGTTTTTTCTTTAGAAACAGATTCTTATTTTAATCCACAAAGAACTTGCCAGCAAGTAGAAAAAAAAGATGATCTAAATTTTTCTGATGAAATTTTCAACGAGGCAGAATATAGTTCTTGTGTAGAAAGAGAAACTACTTATGCTAAAGAAACTTATCAAAAAAGAAAAAAATCAGAAATGATAGATGGATTTTCTTTTTTAGTTGTTGGAACTATTATTTTCATTTTTTATCAAAAAAAAAAGAAAAAAGAAAATTAATTTAAATTATTTTCTAAAAAGAAAAAACCTCCCGAGGGAGGTTTTTTCAAATTGAGTTTCCCGAGAGAAACTCAATTGAGAACTTTAATTCCGAAAAACTAAATTTCTCAATTGAGCTTTCAAACACAAGTGTTTAAAAACTCGAGGCATTGAAAATTTAAGTAAGTTTAAATTTTCAATATCAGTATTATATAGATTTTTAAAAAAATACCAAACTTTTTTTCTACTTTTTTCAGAACTTATCCACAGACATTTTTTAGAGAATTTTCTTGTTTTAAATATCAATTCCTGTAATTTTTTTTAAGAAAAAACCAAAGGCAAACGAAATCAACATAACAGAAAACATTATAAAAAACATCTCTAAAAATCTTTTTGAAAATTTTTGCTTTTTTGAAACAGAAATATAAAAAGTATAAAAAATAATTAAAAGAATGGCGATGGAAATTGAGATTAAAAGGGCTATAAAAATATTTTTAAAAATAAAATAAGGTGAGACAAGAAAAAAAACAGCTGTTAAATAAGAAATAAAAGTATAAAAAGCGCCTCTAATTGGAGATTTTTTATTTTCAATTTCTTCTTTTGTTGATAAATATTCTGAAGCTCCCATCGACAAAGAAGCGGAAAGTCCTATGATTGCTCCAGCAATTCCAACAGTTTTTGAGTGCGAAAAAGCAAAAGAAAGGCCAGCTAATGTTCCTGAAAGTTCCACAATAGCATCTGAAAGACCTAGGACTATAGAAGAAGCGTAAGTTAATTTCTCGTCTTTTAAACCTTTAATTATTTTTTGTTCTTCAAAATCTTCGTCTTTAATTATTTTTTTAAGTTCTGGGAATTTTTCTTTGTATTTTTTATAAAAAGAAATATTTTTCAACTCCTTTTTTTCTAAAAGCTCAATGGTAAATTTAAGACCTAAAATTTTATAAAAAAAAGTATATACAAAAATATTTACTTTTTTATCTAGCAAAGGTTTTTTAAATTGAAAAGTATCTTTTAAAATATTTTTATGTTTTTTTTCAATTATAGAAATTTTTTCTAAAATTTTTTTATTTTCAACACTCTCTGTTTTTTTAGCTAGATTTTTATAAATTGAAAAGATAGTTTTTTCTTCACAAGCATACTTATAAAAAATTTTTAATTCTTTTTTTGTTAAATTTTCCATATTAGTTTTTTAACTCGTAAGCAAGTTTGTCTATATCTCCAGCTCCGACGGTTACTAAAATATAATTTTCATTATATTTTTTTTCTTCAATATTTTTTTTAATCTCTTCTCTTGATCCACAAAAAGAATTTTCTGAATATAAACAAAATTTTTCTGAATTAATCGTTGGATCTTTTATTTCTCTGGCGGCGTAAATTGGTTCGATATAAGAAAAATTAGCTTTTTTTAAAATATTTACAAATTCATTAAAAAATTTTTTTGTTCTTGAATAAAGATGAGGAGAAAAAATAATTATAATTTTTTTTTGAGGGTATTCGTTTTTGAAAGTTTCTACTAAAAAATTTAAACCTTCAGGGTTGTGAGCGTAATCGTCAAAAATTGTAGCTCCATAATCCGTTTTTCCTATTTCGTCCATTCTTCTTTTTGTTCCTGAAAAATTTTCTTCTAAATATTTTTTTGATTTTTGATAATCCAAAGAAAAAATTTTAGAAAAAGAAATTGCAGCTGCTCCGTTTTGTCTATTATGTTCACCCGGAGATTTTACTTTTAAATCTTTTTTTTCATCTAAGAAAGTATAAATTTCAATTTTTTGCAAAAGAGCTTTTTTTACAATTTCTTCAAAAACTGGTGATTTTTCTGGAATAATTAATTTTCCTCCTTCTTTTATATTTTCCACAAAATTTGAAAAAGTTTTTTTAATTTCATTAAAATCTTTAAAGTAATCTAAATGATCAGGGGTAATATTTGTGATTATTAAAATATCAGGCTTTATTGAAAGAAAAGATTTTTTGTATTCACAAGCCTCAACTAAAAAAAGATCGTCTTTTCCGGAAGAAAAATTAGAATTTATTTTTTTGGAAATCCCACCTAAAATTAAAAGAGGATCAATATTTTGATCTTTTAAAATTTCATAAATCATTGAGGTTGTTGTTGTTTTTCCGTTTGTTCCTGAAACCGCAATTGTTTTAATTTTTTCTGAAATTTTTCCTAAAAATTCTGGATAGGAAAATTGAGGAATTTCAAACTCTTTAGCTTTTTTTCTTTCTGGATTTTGCTCAGAAATTGCAGGAGAATAAATAATAAGATCTAAATCTTTCTGAATATTTTTAGCTTCGTGCCCAAGATGAAAATTTAAATTATATTTTTCAATTAGACCTTGAACGTTTTCATTTTTAGACGCATCAGATCCGAAAATTTCAAAACCTTTATTTTTAAAAAATTTTGCAAGTGAGGAAACTCCAATTCCACCAACCCCAATAAAAAACACTTTTTTATTTTTTAGATTTTCTAACATTTTAAGATTATAGCAAAAAAGTGTCGAAAAATGACTTCGTCATTTTTCGACACTTTTTAAAAACATCATTTTAATGTTAAATTTATTTTTCTATTTTCTATATCTACTTCTTTTATTTTTGCTTTTATTTTATCTCCAAGTTTAAATTTTCTTTTTGTGTTTTTTCCAACAAGCTCTCTTTTTTTTTCATTAAATTCAAAAAAATCTCCATAAATATCACGCACTGAAAGAGTTCCAGTTGTTTTTGTTTGGATATTTTCTACAAAAATTCCAAATTTATTTACTCCCACAACCATTCCTGAAAATTCTTCAGAAACTCTAACAGAATAATATTGAGTTTGTTTAAATAAAATTGAAGCTCGTTCGGCTGTGACCGCTTTTGCCTCCATTTCAGAAGAGTGTTCTGCAAGAGCTGAAATTTCAGCTTCTTTTTTTTGATCGTGATTTAAGCCTTGCAAATAATCTCGCAAAAGCCGGTGAGCTATCATGTCAGGATAACGACGAATAGGGGAAGTAAAATGAGAATAATATTTAAATCCAAGACCAAAATGACCGATATTATTTGTGGAGTAAACCGCTTTTTGCATTGATCTTAAAATAGAAAGAGAAATTAAATCTTCCAAAGGATGATCTTTAAACTTTTTTAAAATTTTATTTATTTCGTGTGAGCTTAAATTTCCGTCTTCGTCTTCATCAACTTTTTCTCCTAAATCAGAAAGGAAAGAAATTAGTTCTGTAATTCTTTCTTGTTTTGGCTTGTCGTGAATTCTATAAATAAAAGCCCTTGAAAGTTCTTCTCCAGAACTCGAAAGAGAAGCGTATTTTGAAATTTCTTTATTTGCCAAAAGCATAAACTCTTCGATAATTTCCATTGTCCTGACTCTTTTTTTAACAAAAACTCCTACTGGAAATTTTTCCTCATCAAGCTTAAACTTTACTTCCACAGAAGAAAATTCTATCGATCCACCTTTTTTCTTTTGTTTTTCTAAATTATCAGCCAAGTTTTCTAAAATCTGTAAATCTTCCAAAAAATCTCCATTTTTTTCATCTAAAATTTTTTGAGCCCCCAAATAATCAAATCTTTTTTTTGAAACAACAAAAGAATTTACAAGCTCTGTTTTTAAAATTTTTGCTTCAGCGGATAAAGTGACCAAAACAGAAAAAGTAAGTTTTTCTTCGTTAGGGTTTAAAGAGCAAAGATCATTTGATAAAACTTCAGGAAGCATCGGAATTGTTCTATCGACTAAATAAATCGAAGTTGCTCTTTTTTGAGCTTCTTTTTCAAGCAGAGAATTTTTTTTCACAAAAAAAGAAGGATCTGCGATATGAATTCCAACTCTAAAATTTCCGTCGTCTAGTTTTTCAACAGAAAGCGCGTCGTCAAAATCTTTAGCATCAGCCGGATCAATTGTAAAAACATTAAGATGGGTTAAATCTTTTCTATTTTTTTTTTCTTCTTCAATTATTTTTGAAGAATTTTTTTTAATTTCCTCTGCTTCTTTTTCAACCTCTTCTGGAAAATAAAAGGGAAGTCCAGCTTCTAAAACAGCTGCTTTCATTTCCGTTTCATTTTTTCCAGCTTTCCCCAAAATTTCAATAATTTCAGCTTTTGCTAAAGAGTCAGAATTTTTGTAGTCTTCTATTTTTATAGAAACTTTGTAGCCCTCTTCTGCTTTTTCAAATTTTTCTAAATTTTGAAATTCAACATCGGGGTAAAATCGGTAGTTGTCGGGCGTAAAGATGAGTTCTTTTTTTCTTGTTTTAGGATTAAAAGATTTAATTAATTTTCCAACATGAAGATCTTTGTTTCGAGAAATTATTTTTTCTACTTTCCCTAAAGGGTCTCCATAAGAATTGTTTTTCAAAAAAGAAATTTCCACCAAATCAAGATCAAGAGCGCCACCCAAATTTTCTGTTTCAACAATGATACTTTTTTCAAAATCGTCTGTATTAAAAAAACCTTTTTTTTTGTGGGAAACCCTAACTTTCCCTGTGTAAATTTTATTCATTATTTTTAATTATACACTAATTTTTTTCTTTTCTTAAAAATGTTAAAATTATTTTATGAATTTTAAACAAAACTCTGTCTTTTATTTGGATTTAGAAAAAGTTATTCCAAATCCAGACCAGCCAAGAAAATTTTTTGACGAAGAAAAATTAAATAATTTAGCTTCTTCAATTTCCCAGTATGGTGTTTTACAACCGATAGTGGTGGTTAGAAAAAAATCTTCCATTTCAGATTCTGATGATTTAGAAAATTCTTTTTTTGAAATTATTGCAGGAGAGCGAAGATTTAGAGCTTCTAAAATAGCAAACCTAAAAAAAATCCCCGCAATTATCAGAGAAGGAGAAAACACGGAAGGTGAAAAATTAGAACTTGCCATTATTGAGAATTTACAAAGAGAGGATTTAAATCCAATCGATAAAGCAAAATCTTTTCAAAGGCTTTCAGAGGAATTTTCTCTAACTCATGATCAAATTGCTGAAAAAATGGGAAAATCCAGAGAATATATTTCAAACGCTTTGAGAATTTTGCTTTTACCTGAAAATATTTTGGAAGCTTTGCAGGCGGGAAAAATTTCAGAAGGGCATACACGCCCGCTTTTAATGTTGAAAGAAAAAGAGGAAGATCAGAAAAAATTATTGGAAGAGATTTTAGAATATGATTTAACAGTTAGAGAAGCTGAAAAAATTGCAAGAAATATTGTGGTGGGTAAATCTAAAAAAGATGTTTTTGATCCTGAGATTAGAGAAATTGAAAATAAAATTTCTGATAAACTTGGTTCGCCAGTGAAAGTTGAAAAAAGAAAAAAAGGAATGAAATTAATGGTGGATGTTTTTTCAAAAGAAGGTTTACAAAATATTTTAAATATTATTGATAAAAATGGAGATGCGGAAAAAGCGAAGCTTTTTCCGCAAAAACCAGAAGAAAAAAAACCCGAAGACGATTTTCTATTTGATCAAAATCCAAGTTTGGATTTTAATCAAAATGATGAAAAGAATTTTGAAGAAAAAGATGAGAGGGAAAATTTAGAAGAAGAAAATAAAGAAATTTCTTATACTTTAGGAAGTATTTCGTATGATGAAAAATTAGATGAGTTAAAAAAAGATTTAAATAATGATTTTAGAAGGGAAAATAAAGATGCGGAAAAAATAGAAAATGTTGAAAAATATGTTGAAGCGGAAAAAGCTCCGCTTTTTCCGCTCAAAAACAAAGAAAAAACAGAAGAAGAAATTTTTTCAGAAAAATTTTCAGAGCTTGAAAAAAATATCCAAAGCAGTGAAATTATAATTGGAGAAGATTTTGGTAAAAAAGAAAATGAGACGACTATTGATTTTGAAAATTATAACGAAGAGAAAAAAGACGGAGAAGATAGCGATGAAGATTTTTATAAAAATTTTAGTATTTAATTATGGAAAAAGTTTTAATAATTGGAGAAAAAGAAAAAGATTTTGAAAAAATTAAAGATTTAATTTCAAAAATTTTAGTAAATACTGATTTTGAAATCAAAAAAATAAAAAATTTTCAAGATTACCAAAAAATAGAGGAAGAAATTTTAAATTCGAATTATGTTTTTTTTAATACTTTATTTGATAAAAATTTAGAAAAAATCAGCTTAACAACAAAAGAAGAAAAGAAAATTTCAAATTCGTTGATGAATAAATTAGTTTTTGGAAGTGTTGTAAATAGTAAAAATTTTTTAAGTAAAAATAGTTTCAGAGTTTTACCTTTTTTGGAATTTAAAGATGGAGAAAATTTTTTAGATATTTGGAAAAATTTTCCACAACCTTCAGTTTTGAAAAATTTCAAAAAAAATAAGCTTTTTGAAATCGAAAAACCTGAAGATTTAAAAGGAGTCGAAAAAATCTTAAATTCAGAAGATAAAAAAGATTTTTTCCTCGAAGAAAAAGTAGAAGGGAATATTTTTTCTTATTTAATTTATAAAGATATTTTTGGAGAAACAAATATTATTCCAAAAGAAAAATTAAATGATTTGAGTCAAGAAGATAGAGATAAAGTTTACGAAGAAATTTTAGATATTTTTAAGACTTTTAAAATAAATTCGTATATGGAAATTTCTTTTTTATTCAATAAAAAAAGAGGATTTTTTATTGACAAAATAAATGTTTAGTATATAATAAGATTATGGAAAATTTTAATAAAACTTTTTATTTTTCTAAAAACGATAAAGAAAAAGAAAAAGAAAATGAAAGAATAAGAAATTTACTTTTTGCTGAAGAGGTTTGTAATGAAATCACTAAAAAACTAGAAGATGAGGCTTATGAAGTTTATTTTAATGAGGATTCAATAAAAAAAATAAGAGAAAAAATTTTAAAATACATCGTTGAAGATAGAAAAAGGATTCTGTCTTATCCTTTTGAAATTAGAAAAAATTTACTTAGGGTTTGGAAAGAAAAAATTGACAATGACGAAAAAACAGAAGAAGATTTTGTAGAATTTTTATTAGCTCAAGCTATCAAAAATAATTGGGATATTGGTTACCATTTATCAAAATCTGAAATAAATCCTAAAGAAGATAATACAGGTAAAGAAATTTGGGATATAGATGGTTTAGCAAAAGATGAACGAGACGATAATCATCCTAAAGCCTATTATTCAGATGACTACATGAGTAGATACATAGGTCCAAATAGTGGAAATTTTTTATATTTAATCAGATCTGAAAAAGGAGATGAAAGCTCTCACGGACAGGACGGCAACAATAAGTGGGGAAGAGCCTCCAAACTTTCTGTTATAGAAAGAGTTAATCTTTCTGAAATTGAAAATAAAGTAAACAAGAGAAATGAAGAAAGAAGAAAAAAAATCTTAAAACTCTTCCACCATTAACAAATTTTTATTTTCTTTTGGAAAATCTTTCCAAACCTCTTCCGTGATAAAAGGCATAAAAGGATGAAGCATTTTTAGAGATTCTTCTAAAATTTTTAAAAGTAAAAACTGATTATTTTTATTTTTTTCATCAGAAAAAACAGAATCTTTCACTTCTTCAATAATTTTATCAGCCACTTCGTGCCAAATATAATGATAAACTTTTTCAGCCACTAAATAAATTTTATAATCTTCAATTTCTTTTTGATATTCTTTTTTGAAATTTTCCAATTCTGAAATTTTTTCTTTTTGATAATCTTCTAAAGAATTTTCATCAAAATTTTGATAATCAAAATTTTCTGTATTTGAATAAATAAATCTTGCTATATTCCAAAGTTTGTTTGCAAATTTTTTGTAAGCCAAAACTTTTTCTCGAGAAAGTGGCATATCAGATCCGGGAGGATTAGCTACCACAAAAGACATTCGGGTAGCATCTGTTCCAAATTCTTCCGCCAAATCAACAGGGGAGAGAACATTTCCTTTTGATTTTGACATTTTTTTTCCATTTTTATCTAAAACCATTCCATGAAAATAAATATCTTTAAAAGGAACTCTTCCGTCTAAATAAAGCCCAAACATCAACATTCTTGGAACCCATTTAAAAACAAGATCTTTTCCAGTTTCCATTAGAGTCGTGGGGTAATATTCCATATCAGATCCGTCTGGAAAACCCAAAGTTAAAAGAGGCCACTGCCCAGAGGAAAACCAAGTATCAAAAGTGTCCGAGTCTTGCACCCAGCCATCTCCCGGATTTTCTTTTTGAATTTTTATTTCGCTACCATTAAACCAAGCTGGAATTTGAATTCCCCAAACAATTTGCCGTGAAATATTCCAATCAATCGGGTTTTCCATCCAATGACGAAATTGTTTTTCTTGCTCTGGTGTTAAAATTCTAACTTTTTTTTCATCAAGAGCTTTAAGATTTTTTTTAGCAAAATCTTCCATTTTTACAAACCATTGATCTTTTATTTGGGGCTCAACAACAACATTTGTTCGCTCGCAAAGCCTCACATTGTGCTGGTAATTTTCGTCTATTTTTTCTAAAAGACCTTTTTTTTCTAATTTTTCTACAATTTTTTCTCGAGCTTCCAAAATTTTCATTCCCGCAAATTCTTCTGCAACTGGCAAAAGTTTTCCGTTCCAGTCTATAATTTGTTCTATTTCAAGATTATATTTTTGAGCAAGCTCAAAATCAACCTGAGAATGCCAAGGGGTAATTGTCATAGCTCCTGAACCCATTTCCATGTCAGCCACTTCATCTTTTAGTAAAGTTGCTTTTATAGGTCCATTTATCCATTCAACTTCAAATTCTTGCATATGAGAATATTTTTTATATCGCTCGTCATCTGGGTGAACGACAATGTATTTATCTGAAAATTTTGTCTCTGGCCGAGCCGTTCCAATTACAAAAGGTCCATATTTAAAATAATAAAATTTATCTTTTCTATCTTCAAATTTTGTTTCAATATCTGAGAGGGAAGTTTGAAATTTTGGATTCCAATGAATGCATCTTTTTCCTCTGTAAACCAAATCATCAGCATACATTTTTATAAAAGTATCACAAACTTTTGAAACAATTTGCGGATCAAGGGTAAAAGTATTTCGAGACCAGTCGCAAGAAGTTCCAAGTTTTTTAATGTCATTTTCAGAATTTTTTTTATTTTCCATTACAAAATCATAAATTCCATTATAAAATTCTTCTCTTTCCATTTTAAAACGACTTTTTCCTTCTTTGGAAATTTTGCGCTCGTAAGTTTCTTGAGCTTCAAAACCAGCGTGATCAGAACCGGGTAAAAATAAAGTTTTTTTTCCAGTCATTCTGTGATATCTGGTTAAAATATCTTTTAAGGTCATATCTGTTCCGTGGCCTGCGTGTAATCTTCCTGTGGCATTTGGAGGAGGCATTATTGTTGAAAAATTTTCCTTTCTTTTTTGGCCATTTTTTAAATCTGGTAAATTGTCAGGATTAAAAAATCCAGAATCTTCCCAAGATTTATAAATTTGTTCTTCATATTTTTCTGGCCTGTACGGCTCTGTATATTTTTTTTTCATAAAAAGAATTTTAACATAAAAAAATTTGAGTGGATAAGTGATTTGTAGGAAAGAGAAAAAAGGTATATTATTAAATTACTAAATATTTTTTAATTTAGTAATTTATTAGTTTTAGTTTAATTTAAAATATTATGAAAATGAAAAATGGAACTTGTGTTTGCAGATGTTGGGGTCTTAATTGGGCTCAAATCGGAAGAGTTATTATGGGATTATTTTTTCTAGTTTTAGCTGTTGAAAAAATAATGAATCCAGCAAAATCAGCTGAACAGTTGGCAGCAGCTGGAATTCCAGGAGAGATGATTGTTACTTGGATTGTGATAATTTTTTTAGTAGTAATGTCTCTTAAAGTTATTTTTAACAGAATGGCTTGTTGGGGAGCAGCAGGGCTTGCTATTTTTATTCTTTTGGTTACTTTGGTTTTTCACTTGGATTTTTCAAATCCAAACAACATGCCACACCTTCTAAAAAATATCGCAATATTTGGCGGGCTTTTGGTTGTAATGGCTTCTTGCAATAGCAAGCTTTGTAGAGGAAAAAAAGAAGAAAATAATCACGAACACAAACACGAAAATCATTCACATTAAAAATAAAAAATAAAAATTTTATTTTTAGTAAATAAAACGGCTCCTTTGGAGCTGTTTTTGTTTTATAAAAAAATAATAATAATGCTAAAATAGAAAAAATAAAAAATATTAAATGTTTGTAGATGAAATTAAAATTTATGCAAAAGCAGGGAATGGAGGAAATGGAATCGTTTCTTGGCTTAGGTTAAAATTTTTACCAAAAGGTGGGCCAGCGGGTGGAGACGGTGGAGTTGGTGGAGATATTTATTTTAAAGCAGTGAGAGATTTATCAATTTTAATAAATTATAAATCCAATCCAAAATTTTCTGCAGAAAAAGGAGGAGACGGAAGAAGAGAATCAAAAGAGGGGAAAAATGGTGAAGATTTTTTTATTAAAGTTCCTATTGGATCAAAAATTACAAATTTAGAAACAGGAGATGTTTTTTCACTTTTGAAAGAAGGGGAGGAAGTTTTGGTTTTAAAAGGTGGAATGGGCGGTTTTGGAAACGAACATTTTAAATCTTCCACAAACACAACTCCTATGGAGCAAACAGATGGAAAAATTGGTGAAGAAGGAAATTTTTTAATTGAACTTGAGCTTTTGGTTGATTTAGGTTTTATTGGTGTTCCTTCTGCTGGAAAATCTTCACTTTTAAATGAAATTACAAAAGCAAAATCAAAAGTTGGAAATTATCCTTTTACAACTTTAGAGCCAGCTCTTGGAGATTTTTACGGATATATTTTGGCTGATATTCCGGGGCTGATTGAAGGCGCCTCAGAAGGAAAAGGTTTAGGGCACAAATTTTTAAGGCATATAAAAAGAACAAAAATTTTGGCGCATCTTGTTTCTTTTGAATATGAAGATATGTTGGGGGAGTATAAAAAAATTCGTAAAGAGCTTGAAAAATATTCTCCAGAGCTTTTAGAAAAAAGAGAAATTATAATTTTGTCTAAATCAGATTTGGCGGGTGAAGAAAAAATTGAAAAAACAAAAAAAGAATTTTTAAAAATTTCAAAAGAAGTTTTTGTGGTTTCGGTAATTGATGATGAGCAAATAAAAATTTTTTCCGAGAAACTTAAAAAAATTTTAGATGAAGTTAATTCTTAAAATTTAGATTTTAAAATATAAAAATAAAAAATAAAAAGTAAAAAATTTTAAAAAATAAAAGTGCGCACCTTCGGTGCGCACTTTTTATTTTTTAAAATTTTTTCGAGTGGGAAATTGCTCCGCAATTTCCCACTCAAAACAAATTCATGATTTGGTATAAAAAATTATTTTTGCTAAAATATTTCTATGAAAAAAGTTTATTATAAAAAAAGAAATTTTTCACTTTATCAAAATGACTGCTTGGAAGTTTTAAGTTCTTTGCCAGAAAATTCAATTGACATGATTTTTGCAGATCCTCCATATAATCTCTCAAATGGTGGTTTTTCTGTTCAGTCGGGAAAAAGAGTTAGTGTAGACAAAGGAAATTGGGATAAGAGCTCCGGGCTTAAGGAAGACTTTAACTTCCACCTTTCCTGGATAGAAGCTTGCAGGAGAGTTTTAAAGCCAAACGGAACAATTTGGATAAGCGGAACCTATCACTCGATTTACCAATGTGGGTTTGCGCTACAGGTAAATAAATTCCATATTTTAAATGACGTATCTTGGTTTAAACCGAACGCCTCACCTAATTTAAGTTGCAGGTTTTTTACCGCAAGTCATGAAACACTTGTGTGGGCAAGAAAAGACAAGAAAGGCAAACATACCTTTAATTATGATTTAATGAAAAACGGAGATTGGCCTGAAGATCAAATTAAAAAACCAAATTTACAGATGAGATCAGTTTGGTCTATGGCAACACCTAAACCTATTGAAAAAAAATTTGGTAAACACCCGACACAGAAACCGGAAAATCTATTAAAAAGAATTGTCCTGTCTAGTACAAACAAAGGAGATGTTGTACTAGATCCTTTTACGGGAAGTTCCACAACTGGGATAATTGCAAACCTATATGGAAGAAAATTTATTGGAATAGATAAAGAAAAAGAATTTCTAGATTTATCGATAAAGAGATTTGAAGATTTGCAAAAAAATAAAAAAACATCTAAAGTTTTTTCAAGTTTCTATACGGGTAAAAATTTAGTTAAAAATTAAAATATGAAAAAAAATGGAATAGGGGGAGGAAATACTGTAACAGGAATAGAGTTTGAAAAAGAAGTAGATATATTAGTTTTTTTAGACAAAAAAGAAGGATATACTACTAAAAAAGATACTATTGGTCATAAAATAAATTTTAATAATAAGACAGTGGCTTATTCTTTTAGGAAACATGAATTATATAAATTCTTAGAAGCTAAAAACATTGATTGGAGAAAAATAATTTCTAAAAAATTGTTACCAGATGATGTAATTTATGTAATTAAAGAAAATACAATTTTTATTTTGGAAGTTAAGTATCAAGAAGTAGAAGGGTCTGTTGATGAAAAATTACAAACTTGTGATTTTAAAAAAAAGCAATATCAAAAAATATTCTTAAAATTAAATTATAAAGTCGAGTATGTTTATATACTTAATGATTGGTTTAGAAAAGAAAAATACAAGGATGTTCTTGATTATATAATAAGTGTTGAATGTAAATATTATTTTAACAAAATAACTTTTGAAGAATTAGGTTTACCCGTTCCTGAAAAAATAAGTAAAAATAAAAAGTAAAAAATTTTAAAAATTAACTCAGAAAATTTTTATAAAATGCTATAATTTTTGTATGAATAAAAAAAGAAATTTAATTTTTCTTGGAAAATCAGCTTCAGGAAAAGGCACTCAAATAAAATTTTTAAAAAATCATTTTGCCCAAAAAAATGAAGAACTAGTTTTTTTATCAATTGGAGCGGGCCTTAGAAAAATTTCGCAAGAAACTGGATATGTGGCTGGCTTGATAAAAAAAGTTCAAGAATCTGGAAATTTGGTTCCTGAAGTTGTGGCCACCACCGTTTGGTCTACTTTTTTACATAAAGTTTACCACCCAGAGAAAAATTTAATTATTGATGGCTCTCCACGGAAAATATTGGAAGCCGAAGCCATGGACGAAATGTTTAAATTTTTAAAAATTGAAAAAGCAGATGTGGTTTATTTAGATATTTCCGACGAAGAAGTTATTTCAAGAATTAAAAAAAGAGAAACAAATAGAAAAGATGATTCTTCTGATGAGAAAATAAAAAATAGATTAGAATTTTTTCAAACAGAGGTAATTCCTGTTTTAAATTATTTTGAAGAAAATTCTGATTTTTATAATTTCCACAAAATAAATGGAATAGGAAAAGAAGAAGAGATTTTTGAAAAAATTAAAGAAGCTTTAAATTTATAAAAATATTTTATGCAAAATATTTTCACAAACGAGGAAGAAATAAAAACTTTAAAAGAAGCTGGGAAAAAACTGGCTCAAATTATTTTTGATCTTGAAAAATTTTCTCAAATTGGAATGGAAGTTTCAAAGCTTGATGAGAAAACTCTGGAACTTATAAAAAAAGCTGGAGCAAAACCTGCAACAGTTGGCTACACCCCAAGAGGGGCAGATTTTCCTTTTCCTTCTTCTGTTTGCGTTTCAATAAATGATGAAGTGGCTCATGGAATTTCTACAAACAATTCAAGAAAATTAAAAGAGGGGGATTTGGTTTCAGCCGACATAGTTATTGAATATAAAAATTTATTTGTCGATTTATGCAGAAGCTGGATTGTTGGAAAAGATGTTTTTGGATATGGAAAAATTTTAGAAGCTTCAAAAAAAGCAACACAAAACGCCATTGAAAAAGCGGTTGTCGGAAATATAACAGAAAATATTGGAGAAGAAGCTGAAAAAACAGCAAAATCTTTTGGCTTTGACACGGTTAAAGAGTTGGGAGGGCACGGAGTAGGAAGAGCCATTCACCAAGAACCTTTTATTCCAAACGGAAAAAATTTAGGAGTGCCAATTGTAAAATTAAAAGAAGGAATGCTTTTGGCGATTGAGCCGATTGTTTGCCAAAAAGATTGGAAAATAAAATTAGAAAAAGACGGATATTTATTTAAAACCGAAGACGGGGGAGTTTGCTCTCAATTTGAAGAAACTGTTTTGATAACTAAAAACGGGCCAGAAATATTAACTAAAATTTAAATTTTCTGAGCTTTTTAAAAAGTAAAAAAGATGTGGCAAGATTTTAGCTTCGCTAAAATCTTGCCACAAATTTTTTTACTTTTTTGATATAATAAAAAAATGAAAGAAAATTTTTCGCTCAGAGAAAACAAAAAATATTTAATTTTTGAAATAAGTTCAAATGGAGTTAGTGCTGCTATTTTTGAAATAAAAAATAAAAATCCATATGTTATAAAAAATTTTCAAAAAGAACTTTTTTTAAAATATAAACCAAATAAAGAAAAATTAAAAGAAGAAACTGAAGAAAAATTAAATGAAATTTCTTCTGAAATTATTTCTTATATTGGGAAACTTGAAAAAAATTCAAAAGATTTTTTTTCTCTTGATGATTTAGAAAATATTTATTTATTTTTTTCAGCTCCATTTGTTTTTTATAAAAATGAAATAATAAAAACAGAAAAAAGTTCTTCTTTTTCTTTAACAAATAAGTTTTTTAAAAATTTTTTAAATTTTGCAAAACTAGGTTTACAATCTCAAGAATTTAAAAATTTAAACAGAGGTGAAATTTTTCTAAACGAAAAAATTCATAATTTAAATATAAATGGTTATCCAGTTTCTATTTCAAAAATTCCTCCAGCAAAAATAAAAGAAATTAAAACTTTTATTTTTAATTCAAAAACAGAAAAAGAAACTAAAAAATATTTCGAAAGAATTTTAGAAAAAAATTTTATGCAAAAAAAAATATTTTCTTTAGCTTCGACCCCAGCTTTTTTGGAAAATATAAATTTAATCTTCAAACCAGAAGGGGAATTTGTTTTTATAAATTTTTATGGAGAAGATATTGAAATTGGATATTTTTCTGAAAATAAAGTAGTTTTTGTCGGCAACATTTCTCATGGAAAAAATACTTTAGCAAGAGAATTGGTTTCTTCTGGCTTTTCTAAAAACTTAGAAGAAGCAAAAAGCCTTTATAATATGTATGTTTCCGGAACCATAAATAATTCTTCCCAAGAAAAAATTAAACATATTTTTAAAGCTTTTGAAAAACAAATAAAAAGTAAAATAGAAGATTTTTTTGAAAGTGAGAATATTGATTTTAAAAAAGTTTCTGTTTTTGTAAATTCAGAAAATGATAAAGAAAATTTTATTTTAAGAGACCTAAATCTTTTTGATGAAAACAGAATTAAGTTTTTTAAAAAAAATGATTTGAAAGATTTTTCAGATAATCAGGAAATTTTAAATAAAAATATTTTCCTAAAAATTAAATACCTTATCAATTTTTTTTAAAAAAAACTTGATTTTTTATTATAAAATGATACAATAAATATAATTTTAACTGAAAGTTTATTATGAAAAAAATATTTTTAATTTTTATTTCAATTTTTTTGTTTTTTGGATTTGCAAATTCTGCAGAAGTTTTTGATTATATGCCAAAATCTCAACAAATTGAATATTTAAAAGAAGTTTTGGAATCACTTCAAAAACAGCTTGAAAGAAAACTGAAAGAAAGTGGAAGGCAAGCTGATTATTTAGAAACTAGGCACTATGATGAAGATTTTTTCGTAGTTAAAACTTTAGGAGCTGAAGATATTACCGAAGAAGATGCGGTTTTAGAAGCTCAGTATGGAGTTTATAAAAAAAATCTTTTGGTTTATTTTGCGGTTTCAAAGTATTCTTCAAATCCTTCTTGTACCTCTTCTTCACATAGCTTTTTTGATGTTGATGAAGATTATCCAGAAATTGGAGAAATTTTTTCTTTAAAAATTGAAGATCTTGAAGATGGAGAAAAATATTATTACAGAGCCTGTGCGGAAGATGAAGACGAAGAAGAAGTTTTTTCTGGAGACGTAAAAAGTTTTTATGCAGACGATAAATTTAGAAATGATTTTGATGGGGAAATGGAAGTAAATACTTTGGGAGCTGAAGAGGTGAGCTCAGACTCAGCTATTTTGGTGGGAGATCTTCAGGAAGGTGAATACGCTTGGGTTTATTTTGCACTTTCTAGATTTTCAGGCCCTTCTTGCTCAAACTCAGGCCACAGACAAAGCGTAGATGAAAAAATATTTTTAGATGATGGGGAAGATTTTCATATTTTTGTGGAAGATTTAAACAGGGATACAAGATATTATTATAGAGCTTGTGCAAAAAATACAGAAACTAACGATTATTTTAGCGGCTCAATTAAAAATTTTTTTACTGATGATGAAGAGAGCGATGAAGAAGATGAAAATATTGAGCTAAGATATAATCCATATTATGATTTTAATGAAATTAATCCAGCTTTTTATATTGAAGATGTTGATTTAGATTCTAACAGTGATTTAAATTCTTATTATGGGTATTTAAACAATGAAAGAGTTGATCTTGAACTTTCCGGTCCAGAAAACTCATTTGAAATAGAAAATAAAGATGCAGATTACAAAGAAGGAACAAATCACTTCTATATTAAAGATTTTCTTGAAAATGAAATTTCTAATAAAATTTATTTTTATTATGAAGATTAAAATAAATTAAAAAATTCCTTTCTTTTTATTTTCTCTAATTTTGCTATAATTTTTTTATGAAAAAAAAAGTAGCAATAAATGGTTTTGGAAGAATAGGGAGGGCTTATTTTAATTTAGCAAAAAAAAGTGAAGAAATTGAAGTTGTAGCCATAAATGATCTTGGAAGTTTAGAAAATTTAACTTATCTTTTAAAATATGATTCCGTTTTTAAAAAAAGTGAGAGTGAAAGAGAAAAAATTTCATACGAAAAAGAAAATAATAATTTTTTGATTTATGGTGGAAAAAAGATAAATTTTTTTCAAGAAGCTGATCCAGCAAAACTACCTTGGAAAGAATTAGAAATTGATGTAGTTATTGAATCAACTGGTTTTTTTAAAACAGAAGCTGGAGCAAAAAAACATTTAGAAGCTGGAGCAAAAAAAGTTGTTATTTCCGCACCATCTAAAGAAAATGAAAATGAAAATATTTCTTCTGTGCAAACAGTTTTAATGGGAGTTAATGATGAAAAAATAAAAAATTTAAATATAAGCTCAAACGGATCTTGCACTACAAACGCAACAGCTCTTCCTTTAAAAATTTTAGATGAAAAAATTGGAGTTGAAAAAGCTTTTTTAAACACAATTCATTCTTATACTTCCAGTCAAAAAATCGTAGATTCAGCACATTCAAAAGATTTTAGAAGAGGAAGAGCAGGAGCTTTTAATATTGTGCCAACCTCAACTGGCGCTGCAAAATCGGTAGCTTCGGCAAATGAAAATTTTTCTGGAAAATTTGATGGAATTTCTATTCGCGTTCCAACTATTGCAGGCTCAATTGCAGACTTAACTTTTGTTTCTAAAAAAGAAACTTCTTCAGAAGAAATAAATAAAATTTTTGAAGAGGCTTCTTTGGATGATAAATACAGAGAAATTATTTCAGTTTCAAACGAGGCGCTTGTTTCTTCTGATATTGTGGGATCTGAATATGCTGCAATTTTAGATAAATCTTTTACAAAAGTTGTTGGAGGAAATTTGGTGAAAGTTTTATTTTGGTATGATAATGAAACTGGATATTCAAAAACACTTTTATTACATTCTGAAAAAATAGCTAAAGAGATTTAAAAAAAAATAAAAAAATTAGCGGGCAAAAAACAGCAACGAAGTTGCTGTTTTTTGCCCGCTAATTTTTTTCTACAAAAAAACCAAGTTGTGGATAAGTTTGTTTAAAAGTGGAAAAAAATGTTTGCAAGTGGTAGAAAGTGGTATATAATGAAATTAGGTTCGATTGTGATTTTTTCAAAATTACCACTGAACCGATTGCTCCTAAAAATTAAAAAGAAATTTATTAGAGAAATTTTCAGAGAAAAATTCCTAAATAAATTCAACAACCTTACTTATGGAGCCTCAAAGGTCTTTTTATAAATTTTTATTGCCATTTTAATTTATTAAGAAGGCCCCTGAAGCTTTGTAAGTTTTGAAAACAATTTTTAGGATTTTATTTTACTTTTATGTTTATCGGAGAATACATACACAATATAGATCAAAAAGGAAGAACTTCTGTTCCAGCGAAATTTAAGGGTGAAATTGGAAAAAAGATTTTTATCACAAGAGGCCTAGATGAATGTTTGTCGGTTTATACAGGAAAATCTTGGAAAGAAATGTCAGGCAAATTGGGAAATTTATCTTTATCAAAAGGAAGTGAAAGAGGTTTTGGAAGGTTTATGCTTTCAGGAGCTGTTGAGGTTTCTGTAGATTCTATTGGAAGAATTTTAATTCCAGAATATTTAAGAGATTTTGCCAAAATTTCTAAAAAAGTTGTTTGGGCTGGAGTTGGAGACAGGGCAGAAATTTGGGACGAAAAAACTTGGAATACATATTTAAAGAAAAATACAGAAAATCCAGAAAAAATGGCAGAGTCGCTTGAGGGAATTGTTTAGAATTTATATTTTAATTTTGTTTTTATTTGTTGTTTATGAATAAAAAAATAAATGAAAGCAAAAAAGAAGATATGAAAACAGAAAATGAAAAATCAGTTCATACCCCAGTTCTTTTAAAAGAAGTTATAGAAAAACTTGATTTAAAAAAAGGTTTAATCGTTTTCGACGGAACCTTAGGTGGAGGAGGTTATAGTGAAAATATCTTAGAAAAAATAGAAAACTCGGGGGTTTTAATTGCAACAGATTTAGATAGTAGTGCAATAAGTGTTTCAAAAAAAAAATTAGAAAAATTTTCTGGAAATAAATTTTTTTTCCAGAAAAATTATTCAGAAATTAAAGATATTTTAAAAAACTTAAATATTGAAAAAATAGACAGAGCCGTTTTAGATCTTGGTTTTTCATCAGATCAATTAAAAAAATCTGGAAGAGGAATATCTTTTTTGGAAAAAGATGCACAATTAGACATGAGACTTTCCGATAAAAATGAAGAAAATCCTTTAACAGCAAGATTTATTTTAGAAAATTATGAAGAAGAAGAGCTTTCTGAAATTTTCAAAAAGTATGGTGAGGAAAAACACAGCAATTTAGTTGCAAGAAAAATTACTGAAGAGAGAAAAAAAGAAACTGATATTTTTGAAAATGTTTTTAATTTTTCTTCTTTTTTAGAAAGAGTTTTAGGGCCTTTTTATAAAAATAAAAAGATTAATCCTGCAACAAAAATTTTTCAGGCTTTAAGAATTGAGGTTAATAATGAATTGGAAAATCTAGAAAATTCTTTGGAAAATATATTTTCTGCTTTAAACTCTTCTGGAATTTTAGCCGTTGTTTCTTTTCATTCATTGGAAGATAAAATAATTAAAAAAAAATTTAGATCTTGGGAAGATGAGAGTTTGGGAAAAAGATTAAATAAAAAAGTTATTATTCCACATTTTTTTGAAGTTAAAGAAAACAAAAGGGCCCGATCTGCAAAATTAAGACTTTTTTTAAAAAATTAAAATTATAAAAATAAATAATAAACAAAAATGACAGAAGGAGTAAAAACAACAATAAAAATGTATTCTAAAAGAAAAATTTTAATATTTTACACATTGATTTTTTTTGTTTGTTTTTTATTTATTTCAAATTTGATTTTTATTTTTGGAACTGTTGCTTATGGATATTCTTCTGAGTCTTACGACAAAGAATTTTCAGAACTTATTCAAAAAAATAGTGAACTTTCAAAAAAATACCACAACGAAAAAAACAGAGCGACATCAGAAGATTCCTTAAATTCTTACCATTATGATAAACTTACCTACTTCTCATCAGAAAAAAAAGAAGTTACAGCATTTTTAGAAAAAAGAGAAAATTTTTAATATAAAATATTTTAATGCAAAATGGTAAGGAAAAAAAAGACAGCACAAAAGCTTGAAGAAATAAAAATTAAAAAATCTAAGAAAAAAGATTCTTTTTTCTTTTCAAAATTTTTTTTAATTTTTTTAATTTTTATTTTAATTTTTTTAATTTTCGTTTACAAGCTTTATTCCTTGCAAGTAATTGGTGGAGAAAAATACAGAGAAATTATTGATGCTCAACATTCTGGCTCTTCACTTTCTAATGTTTTTCATAGAGGTTCAATTTTTTTTAAAGAAGGCGACGAAAGAGTAAGATCAGCTATTTTAGCTCACGGATATATTTTGGCGATTTCACCTAAAGATATCTTAAATCCAGAATATGCTTACACAGAGCTTTCTTCAGTTTTGGAAATTAACAAAGAAGATTTTCTAAAAAAAGCAGATTATGAAGATGATCCTTATGAAGAAATAGCTGACAAAATAACAGAAAGTGAAGCAGAAGAAATAAAAAAATTAAATCTTTCTGGGGTAGGGCTTTATAATCAAACTTGGAGAGAATATCCTTTTGGAAAAACAGCGTCCAAGGTTTTAGGTTTTTTGACATTAAATCCTGAAACAAAAAAATTGGAAGGCTCTTATGGATTGGAAAAATTTTATGAGGATATTTTAAAAAGAGATCAAAAAATAAAAACAGAAAATATTTGGAAAAATATTTTTAATTCAGGAATATCTCCGTCAGAGAAAAAAATTTCAAGAGAAGGATCAATTTATACCACAATAGATTTAGAAATTCAGCAGTTTTTAGAAAAAATTTTAGTTGATATTGATGAAAAATATTCTTCACAATATTCTGCTGGAATAATTATTAAACCTTATTCTGGAGAAATTGTTGCGATGTCTGACTCTAAAAATTTTGATTTAAACACAGAAAGACAAGATTTTAGAAATGTTTTTGTTGAAAATGTTTTTGAATTTGGATCAATTGTAAAACCTTTAACAATTGCTATCGGGCTTGATTCTGGTTTTATTGATGAAAATTTTCTGTATGATGATGTGGGGCATTTGGTTATTGATGGATACACTGTTTCAAATTATGACAAAAAAGGAAGAGGAGAAAATGTTGATTTATATAAAATTTTAGCAAATTCCCTAAACACGGGGGTTAGTACTATCGCTGGAGAAATTCCAAAAAATATTTTTCGTAATTATATAACGGCTCTTGGTTTTAATTCAGAAACAGGAGTGGATCTACCAGAAGAGGTTTTTGGGACAACAAGGACTTTAGATAGAGATATTGACATAAACTTTGCCACAGCTTCTTTTGGACAAGGAATCGCTCCCACACCGATTTCAATGATAAAAGCTTTAGGGACTTTGGCAGCTGATGGATATTCTGTAGAACCTTATTTGGTGGAGGAAATTAATTATGGAAAACTTATTCCAAAAGAAGTTAAAGAAATTTCGAGAGAAGCTGTTTTTAATAAAAAAACCACAGACAAAGTAAAAAATATTTTAGTTGATGTTGCAGACAACGCTCTTTTGGGTGGAATTTATTATAATGAAAATTACGCGGTGGGTGCTAAAACAGGAACAGCTCAAATCCCAGATAGAGTAAACGGAGGGTATTTAGAAGATGAGTTTCTACACTCTTTTTTTGGTTTTTTCCCAGCTTATGCTCCAGCAGAAGAAAGATATTTAATTTTACTCTATACAACAAAACCACAATATGTAAGATACGCATCAGAATCTTTAACAAGCTTTTTTTACGAGTTGTTTGATTTTATTATAAATTATAAAAAAATAAAACCAGACAGAATATCTATTTAATTTTCTAATTTAAATTTTAAATTTATTTTAAAATGTTATAATCTTTTTAAGACATGAAAAACAAAATCTTAGCTATTTTTTTTGTAATTATTGCTTTTTTGCTTGCTTTTTTTTATTTAAATCCTGAAAATTCGAAAAAAGATTTTGCTTTTGGGCTGGATCTTTCTGGGGGAACAGAAATTATTTATGAAGCAGATATCTCTGAAATTAGACTAGAAGATGTAGATGAATCTCTTGAAGCACTTCGTGGGGTTTTACAAAAAAGACTAAATACTTATGGAACGAGTGAGGTTTCAATTTTAATAGAAAAACCATCCCTTTTTTCTAATTATGACGGAAAGCTTCTCAGAAGAATTATCGTTTCTGTTCCTGGAATTACAGATTCAAACGAAGCAAAAAAAAAAATTGGAGAACTTCCTTTTTTAGAATTTAAACTTCAAGAAATTAGAAATTTAAATAATTTAACAGAAGATCAGGTTGCTGAAAATTTTTCAGAAATCTTAACCTATAAAGACGTCGGTCTTTCAGGAAAAGATGTTGATGGAGCTGAATTATACTTTGGAGAATTTGGCCAAACAAGTGTTAGTTTAAATTTTAATTCAAATGGAGCAGAAACTTTTAGAAAAGTAACCGAAGAAAATATAGGTGAAGTTTTAGCTATTTTTTTAGACGGAAAAATTATTTCAAGCCCAGTTATTCAAACAGCTATTTTGGATGGAAACGCCCAAATTACAGGAGATTTTTCTGTTGATGAATCAAGAGAGCTTGTAAGAAATCTAAATTTCGGAGCACTACCTCTTTCGATAAAAGCTGTGGGAACAAATACAATTTCACCATCCTTGGGGGCAGATACTTTGGAGCTCGGAATAAAAGCTGGAATTATTGGATTTTTTTTAGTGGCAATTTTTCTAATTTATTTTTACAGATTTTCTGGTTTTTTAGCTTCTGTTTCACTTTTAATTTACATAATTTTTTTACTTTCAATTTTTAAATTTTTTGGATTTGTGTTTACCGCAGCAGCAATTGCGGGATTTATAATTTCTATAGGAATGGCTGTTGATGCAAATATTTTGATTTTTGAAAGAATTAAAGAAGAGCTTAAAAATAAACAAATTAAAGATGCTGTTGAAGACGGATTTAAAAGAGCCTGGCTTTCAATAAGAGATGGAAACTTATCAAGTATTTTAGTTGCTATAATTTTATTTTATATGACAACCCCGCTAATTAAAGGATTCGCTATTACTTTTGGTTTAGGTGTTTTAGTTTCAATGTTAACAGCAATTTCCGTTTCTCGAATTTTCTTACTTTCTTTTTCAAACTTAAAAAAAGAAAGTGCCAAAAAGATAATTTTTAATTTTAAAGAAAAATAAAATGTTTGTATTAAAAAATAAAAAAATATTTATAGGAATCTCCTTTTTTTTAATGGCTTTGTCAGTTTTGGTTATTTCCGTTTTTGGATTTAACTTTTCCGTAGAATTTAAAGGAGGATCAATTTATGAAATAGAATATTTAGAAAAAAATATTCCAGAAATTTCCCAAATTTCAAGTTCTTTAGAAAAAGATTTTAGCTCCTTGAAAGTTTCTAGTGGTGATGGAAATATTTTTTTTGTGAAAACAGAGGAGCTTTCGGAGGAAAATTTTTCTTTTTTGAAAGAAAAGTTGTCTGATTTTGGAAAATATCAAGAGATAAATTTTAGGACAGTTAGCCCGAGTATTTCAAAAGAGCTTTTAAGTAAATCAATCTTTACTTTTGTTTTCGTAGTTATTTTTATAATTTTATTTATTGCTTATGTTTTTAGAAATGTTTCAAAACCCGTTTCTTCTTTTAAATACGGAGCAGTAGCGACACTTGCACTTTTGCACGATATTTTAATTCCAACAGCATTTTTTTCAATTTTAGGTTTATTTTTTCCAGCATATCAAATTGATGTTTTATTTGTGACGGCCATTTTAGCCATTTTAGGATTTTCTGTAAATGACACAATTGTTATTTTTGATAGAATTAGAGAAAATTTAAGATTAGCCGTTTCTGTGGAAAAAAAGAAAAATGAAGAGGGAAGAGAAATTGAAATAGAAATTTTTCCTTCAGGCGAAGATTTTGAAAAAATTGTTGGGAATTCTCTAAATCAAGCTTTTAGAAGATCTTTGTTTACCTCAATCACAACTTTTTTGGTTTTGGCAACATTATTTTTTGTAGGAGGAGAACTAACAAAATCTTTTTCTCTTGTTTTAATTTTAGGAACAATTATTGGAACTTATTCTTCAATATTTTTTGCAAGCCCGATAATAGTTTTACTTCAAGGTAAAAAATCTTAAAAATAAAATGTTGCCCAAAAGAGTCAGAAATCATGTTAACCCACTATCTTCGAAAGTAAGAATAGATTTTTCGGGTTTTAAAAATGATAAAAATATAATTATTGACATAGGATCTTACAGAGGAGAATTTGGAGAAAAACTTTTAAATAAATTTACTGACGAAAAAAATTTTATTTTTTTCGAAATTAGGAAACCATACCAAATTTTTCTAGAAGAAAAATTTAAAGATAGAAAAAATGTTCAAGTTTTCGGAGGAGATGCAGGAGTAAATATTTTAAATATTTTGAAACATTGTAATGAAAAAAATATTTTAATTGAAAAAATTTTTATAAATTTTCCCGACCCTTGGTTTAAAAAAAAGCATCACAAAAGAAGAATTTTAAATGAAAACTTTTTAAAAAATATTTATGATTTTTTAAATAAAAAAACAGAAATAATTTGGCAAACAGACCAAAAAAAACTTTACAAAGAAACTTTAGAAATTTTAAAAAAAAATAAAAATTTTTATAAACATAAAAGATTTTTTTTCGCACCTTTAGGAATTAGAACTTATTGGGAAAATCTTAAAAAAGAAGAAGGACAAATATTTTTTTTTCGTTTAAAAATTTTAAAAAAATAAAATCATATTCTTTCTTTAATTCTATAATTTTCTCTAATTCGCTCGTCCCTTCTTATGAAAGTAAAAATAAGTAAGATAAAAGCTAAAACTATAAAGTTTATTGTAAAGGCAAGATAAATTTCTTCTTTTTTTAAAACCAAAAAATTAAAAAAAGAATGGAAGGAGATTGCTAAAAAAATTCCAAAATAGCTTGCAACTTTTTTATAAATTTCTTTTCTAAAAAAAACAGTTGCCAAGCAAATACCAATTATTGCAGAAGTTGTTCCATGCAATAAGGTGGCGCCAATAGCACGATTTGCAATATTTGTTAAAATCTCTAAATCTTCAAAACGATTAAAATACTGAATAAAATATAGAATATTTTCTACAAAAGAAAAACCTAGAGATCCGGTGATTAAGTAAATAGAAGGATCAATTCTTTCATTATTTTCTGGGTGTCTTAGCGAGGAGATTTTTGTAGAGAAAAATTTTATTATTTCCTCTGAGGCAGCATAAAAAATAATTGTCAAAATGGAAATATAGCTAAAAATACCAAAAAACAAAACATGAATTGGGGCTAAAATTAAAGCAGAAGTTCCACCAAAAAAAAATGTTAGAAAAATTAATTTTTTTGGTTCTGGTTTATTGTCTTGTCTAAGCCAAAAAAAAATCCACAAGAAAGTTATAATTAAACTTATAATTATAGAAATTAAAACTAAACTAGCGCCACTGATATTGTTAATAAAATCCATTTTATTTTTTTTCTTTTAACTCTTTAAAAAAAGAAAGAACTTCTTCCGGGTGGTCTTTTGGAGAAACATTTTCCCAGTGTTTGATTATTTTTCCAGAAGTATTTACCAAGAAACTTTCTCTTGAAATTCCCATATATTTTTTTCCGTACATAGACTTTTCAACATAAACCCCATAACGAGAAGAAATTTTTCCATCAATATCTGAAAGTAAATCTACTTTTAAACCTTCTTTTTTTATAAATTTTGTGTGGGTTTTGGGAAGATCTTTTGAAATTCCAAAGATTTTTATATTATTGTTTATAAATTTTTTTGAGAGTTCTGAAAAACCAATAGCTTCAATTGTGCAGCCAGTTGTTAAGTCTTTGGGATAAAAATACAAAAGAACAAATCCTTCTTTTAAAAAATCATTTAAACAAACTTTTTCATCGTTTTGATTTTGGAGGCAAAAAAGCGGAGCTTTTTTGCCTTCTAATTTTTTAATCTTTAACATAAACTTAAACTAAAATTATTTTATAAATAAAGAAAAAACATAAGCTAGAAAAACAACCAAAACAATTCCAAAAAAAGAAGTGGTGCAGTGGGCGCAGCAAAAAATTCCATCTTTTTTATCTTCTTTTGAATTTTTAGATTGATTTTTTAAATCTTTTTTCTCTATTTTTTTCATATTTTTATTGTAACATTTTTACCAAAAAACTCTCTAAAAATATAAAAATTATTTTTTTCTTTTTAAATTTCCTATTTTTTTCCAAAAAAATCTTTTTTTAATTTCGGTACTTGAGTTCAATTCTTTGGCTTCTGAAAAAATTTGCCAAACTTCTGTTTTTGGTAAATTATGCAAAAAACCAGCATAATAAGAAAAAGATCCAACTCCAGAAACTTTTTTTTCGTTAAAATAATTTCTAATTGTGTCTACCAACTCTTGAAGTTCTGAAGTATATTTTTTTTCTCTTTTTTCTAAATAAGAAAACGAAAGGGTTGAATTTTCATTTTTAATAATTTTTTTATCAATTTCTATTTTTTCAGATTTTCTTTTTATTTTCTTTTTAGTTGGGAAAAAATATTTTAAATACTTATTTTCATCTTTTGAATTTAATTTTTCTTTTGCAAGTTTTTTCTTCACTTTTGAAAAATTTAATGTTTCTAAAATTTTTCCATCTTTGTTTTCTCCAGTTTTTGAAAATTTTAATTTTTTTGGCGGAAGTTCACCTTTTTTAATTTCCTGTTTAAAATTTTTTAAATTCTCAGATTTTAAAATAAGAGCTAAAGATTTTTTGTTTCCTTCAATTATTTCTAAAACATCTCCGCTAGAAAAATTTTTAGAAGAGAAAAAACGAAGATAACGAAATTGTCTTTCTGTTTCTTTTAAAGTTTTTTTTGTTGCTAAAGTTATTAAATTCATTTTTATTATTATACTAAATTTATTTTGTTATAATTATATTATTATTAATTTTAATAAAAAAAAATGGAAGAAAATAATATAAAAAATATAAAATTATTGGTAATTTTTACACTTTTTGTGGCGCTTGTTGCAATTTTTAATTCTTTAGACAAAGAAGTAAGAATGACACAAGATCTTTCAAGAGTAATTTATGTTTCTGCAGAAGCTGAAAAAACAGTCATCCCAGATGCTGCAAAAATAAATTTTACAATGATTAGAACAAACTCAAACCTAGAAGAGGCTACAAATTCTGTTAATGAAAGAATTTCAGATCTTTTAAAAAATCTTGAAGATTTAAAAATTGAAGAAAAAGATATAAAAACAAAAAATTATGCAGTTTATCCAGAATATTCTTATGATTATAGAAACATAGATCCCATCGAAAGGAAAACTTTTTTGGGTTACAAAGTTAGCCAAAGTATAGAAATTAATATTCTAAATTTAGAAAATGTTGAAAAAGTTCTATCGCTTGTCTCCGATTTGAATGTTGATTCAGTTTCTGGACCAGATCTTTATGTTTCAAACGAAGAAGAGATTTTGGAAAACTTAAGAGCTGAAGCAATTGAAAAAGCAAAAGTGAAAAAAGAAAAATTAGAAGATGAATTAGGAATTAAACTTTCTAAAATTGTTAGTTTTTCTGAAGGATCAAATACAAGCCCGTATGCAGCCAGAGCTTATCAATCAGAACAATTTTCTCTAGATACTACTTCTTTTGCTCAAGCAAATATTCCAGTAGGAGAATCAGAGCTTAAAAAAAGTGTAACCATTACATATCAAATAGGGAATTAAGTTAATTTTTTAAAATAAAAAACACAGATTTTTTCTGTGTTTTTTATTTTAATTTTTTTATAAAAAAACGTAAAACAGAGAAGATAAAATCATTGAAAGAATTACGAGTAATGTAAAAAAAATAGCAATTATTTTAAATATTTTTTTTCCTTTTTTACCAAACATAGTTTAGAATAATATCATGAAAAGCAAAAAGAAAAAAGGTTTTTTGTTAAATTTTTCTATCGTAATCTTAGTTTTGTTATCTATTTTTTTAATTAATGAAAACATAAAATCTTATAAAACTTTCAATGTTTTAGCCAAAAATGAAAAACAAAATAACCTCTCAATTTTAAATGAAAAAGAAAAAATTCTTCAAACCGAAGAAAATATTTTAGAAATACAAACTTCAAGAGGGCAAGAAAAAGAAGTTGTCGAGAAATTTAACGGAGTTAAAGAAGGAGAAAAAATTATAATTTTAACTGATTAAATGAAAAAATTTTTGAAAATTCTGTAAAAATTATTTTTAATTTGTTTTACATTAAACATTTTTTTCTGTTTTAAATTTAAAGAATTTAGAGCTAAACAATAAGCTCCAGTAAAACCAGATCCTGTTTCAGAAAACAAGTTTCTTTTACTAATTTTTACTGGAAGTTTTGTTAACTTTTTTAACATTTCCGTGAAAACCTCATTTTTATAAAAAGGAGCTAAGATAATAATTCCTCCTGAAACTTTTTTAGTCATTTCAATTTCTTTTAAATTATCTAAAACTTCTTTTGAAACTTTTTTGAAAAAATCTTGATAAATTTTTTCAATTTGTTTTTTCTCGTCTGCAAAGGAAACATTTCTTTTTAATTTTTCAGCTTCTTGTTGTTCAATTTTAAAATGTAAAGCAATATTTTTAGTCACTTCAGAAAGACCTAATTTTATATTTTCAAAAAAAATAGGGGAGTCATTTTTATAAACAATCATTGAAGTTGTATTGTGGCCAAAATCAAGTAAAACACAGCCAGATTTTCGATCTTCCGGAGAAAGAGTCATTAAACTAGAGCATAAAGAAGAAGAAGAAATTCCTAAAACATCAAGCTCTGAAATTTCCGCTACTCTTTCTAAATTTTCAATTGAGTTTTTTGGAATTTTTACAAAAACATAATTTGCTAATATTGTTCTCGCATACAAATCTTTTGGTTTTGTGTATTTTTCTTCTCCGTCTAAAATATATTCTGTTGGAAAAAAATCTAAATATTCAAAACCCTCAACTCTAAATTTTTTTAAAGCTTTTTGATCCATTATTAATAAATCGTTTTCGGTTATTTTTTTATCAACCGTTGTTGTGGTGTGTGAAACAGAAATATTTTCAATGGAAATTGAATGAGGCTCTAAAGCAAAAAGTGCTTCAGAAATTTTTATCCCAAGATCTTCTTCAACTTTTTTAATAATTTTTTTAATTTGTTCTGAAACTAATTTGTAGTTTTCGATAATACCATTTTTAACACCCAAAGAAGGAATTGAAATTTTTTTCAAAATTTTAATTTTTTTTGTTTTTTTATTTCGACTACAGACGATAGCTCTAATTTCTGCAGAGCCAATATCTATGCCAGTAAAAATAGTTTCCATAGTAAAAAAATTATAACATAAGATATTTTTTATAAAAAACTCTTATTTTTTGTATTTATTTTTTTTGTTGTTATAATTGTTTTATTAATTCTTTAATATTTAATAAAAAAAGTTATGAAAAATCAAAAAAAAGAAATCGGTGCATATATTGCAATAATTATCATAGTTGTGGTTTTAGTCTTTTCTTCGTATTATTATTTTTCAAATAGGGAAGATAATACAACAATTATTGAAAAAGAGGTTAACATTGTTGAGACTGAAAATACTGAAAAACCTACAGAAGATTCTAGTTCAGAAAACAACTTTGAGAATGAAGATTTTGAAAATCTAAATTCAGAAGAGCAAGCCCAACAAGAGCTTGAAGAGCTTTATGAAATAAATTTTGATGATTTAGATATTGATATTGACGATATTCTTTCCGATTTAGATTTTTAATTTAACTATTTTTTTAAAAAACAAAAAAGAGTTTAACTTACTATTTAATTAACTTAATTTTTTTATGGAAAAAAAAATAAAAACCTTAAAATTTGAAACAGAAAAAAAAGAAGGAGGAATTTTAAATATTAAAGCTTCAATTTCTTTTGAAGATTTAATTTCCTATAAAGAAAAAGCTTTAGAAAAACTAAAAAAAGAAGTAGAAATTGATGGTTTTAGAAAAGGAAATATTCCTGAAGATGTTCTTGTTGGAAAAGTTGGCCAGCTAGGTGTTTTATCAGAAGCTGCAAATTTTGCAATTTCAGATGCTTACCCACAAATTTTAGAAGAGGAAAAACTTCAACCAATTGGTTTTCCAAATATTTCAGTTACAAAGCTAGCACAAGATAATCCTTTAGAATTTGTTATTACAACTACAATTTATCCAGAAATAAATTTACCTGATTACAAAAAAATAATTGGTGAAATAAAAAAAGATAAAGTTTCTGTTTCAGATGACGACGTTCAAAAAGTTGTTAAAAATTTATTGGAAATGAAAAAAAATCAAACTGATAAAAATTCAGGCGATCAAAAAGAAGATGAAAAAAATGATAAAAAAGAGGAGAAACTTACAGACGAATTTGTTAAAACTTTAGGAGATTTTAAAAATGTTGAAGATTTTGAGAAAAAATTAAAAGAAGATATTTTAAAACAAAAAGAAGTTGAAGGTGTTTCAAAAAATAGAGAAAAAATAGCAGAAGAAATTATAAAAAATATAAAAGTTGAAATTCCAGAAATTTTACTTAATTCAGAAATTGAAAAAATGATAGCACAAATGAAAGACGATTCTGCGAAAATAGGGCTTTCTTTTGAAGATTATTTAAAAAAATCAGAGAAAAGTCTTGAAGATTTAAAAAAAGATTTTCAGCCAGAAGCTAAAAAAAGAGCAATTTTTGAACTTGCCTTAAAAGAAATTTCTAAGGTAGAAAAAATTTCTGCTAAAAAAGAAGATGTTTCAAAACAAACAGAAATGATTTTGTCGATGCACAAAGATGCAGACGCTCAGAATGTGAGCTTGTATGTTGAAAATATTTTAATAAACGAAGAGGTTATGAAATTTTTAGAAACTTTTCAGAAAAGTTAATTTATAAAAATAAAAAAGGCGATTTTTTGGAAAAACTTTGTTTTTCCAAAAAATCGCCTTTTTTATTTTCCACATTTTCTAAAATAAATTTATTGACAATTTTAATTTTTAGCTTATTATTAAAAATTAACGTTCTTATAAAAATAGAAAGGAAAAGAGTATGGCACCTATTCACGAAGGAGACCTGGACCCCATCCCAGGAAATAAATTATTTGCAGAATTAATATTTCAATTTGCCAAATAAAATAGAATAAGCCTGATACAGGGTATAAACTTCGAAGGAAATGAATACTTTTTTTTTGAGCGGATGTATGAACAACAAATATTTGAAGAAGATGAATACAAAGAAGAAGAGATATCTTTTTTAAAAGAATATGTTGATTTCGAGAGAAATACGGTGGCGCACTCGTTTGCAAAAATAGCTAGGATCAAAATTAAATCTTTTTCCACTTCAGATATTCTATGCTTAGAAAATGAAAAAGGAGTAACTGTTGCGGAGGTTTTGTTCAGGGGAAATCACCTGAAAGTTGTAGTTGGAAAAGAAATATCTGAAATATTCAAAGACTGCCTGTATGAACATGCGACTATTTGGGAAAGGGTTTTCAAAACTCAAGCTTTAAACGAAAAAAGCAGAAAAGCTTTCGAAGAAAAGCTTAAAGAGCTTGAAAAAAAGTCAGAAGAGACTTAATCTCAATCTCAATAACAAAAAACCAATGGCTTCTTTCGAGAGGCCATTTTATTTTGTCTATTTTCCGAAGGTGTTTAAAAAATAATTGACAATTTTAATTATTAAGTTAACATAATAAAAGTTAATCTTTAACAGAAATGAAGGACAAAAGTATGGTTAAGGAAAATGGTATGGCGGAAATTTGGGCTTTTTTTAATGTTGGTAGGTATGTGCCAAGAGAAGAAAAAGGTGATTTCATAAAAAGTTTTATCAATGAAGATCCAAATGCCTGGAAAAAACCTGATGAATACGGTATTCATGCTGGAGTAAATTTTTTAGAGTGGATTATAAGTTTTCAAGAAAAATTGTCTTGGAGCACAAAAAATAGGAAAATTCTAAAAATCAGAAAAGGTGGGGAGCTGTCGATAGAAGAGCTTTTGTATCTATTTAATAAAGAGTGGAAAGAGAGTCCTGCAGGAAAAAAAATGCATCGAAAACACGCAGTAATACTGGCCTTTTCATTTGCAAATATGTCTACAGGCCTTTATTATCTTTTAATTTATTTATTAAAAACCTTATAAGGTTCAGTATGTAATATACTGAACCTTTTTATTTTTTACTGTTTTTTTGTGCGAGTAGGGAGAATCGAACTCCCGACTCATCCTTGGCAAGGATGTATTTTACCACTAAACTATACTCGCTTTATATTTTTAAATTTAAAATAGTTTAACAAAATAAAAATAAAAATAAAGTTTTAAAATAATCTGAAATTAAAAGAGCACATACTAAAATGTATGTGCACTTTTAAATTGATCTTTGGGAAAAACTATCTAAGTAAATCTTTTAGAGCTTTAG
Organism: Candidatus Paceibacter sp.; assembly: GCA_014237915.1. Lineage (GTDB taxonomy): Bacteria > Patescibacteriota > Minisyncoccia > Phycocordibacterales > JABACC01. Next base: position 67,790 of record JABACC010000013.1, on the reverse strand, counting down.
CTGCTTTAAATTTTGGAACAGTCATCGCAGGAATTTTAAGAGTTTCTCCAGTTTTTGGGTTTCTTCCGTTTCTTGCAGCTCTTTTTGAGCTTGTGAATATTCCTAATCCTGAAACTGCAACATCACCTCCTTTTTTCAAAGTTTTGAAAATACCTTCTATAAGAGCATCTACCATTCTTCCAGCGTCGGCTTTTGAACAACCAACTTGATCAGAAATATATTCTATTAGTTCTTTTTTATTCATAGAGAATTTAATTAATTAAAGTTTAAATAAATAAAGAATTTACCCTGTATTCTTTATGTAGTTGATATTATATAGAAACTTAAGTTTTGACGCAATATTTTTTTCAATATTTTTTTTGCAATGAAAAATATCTTTTGTTAAAATTCAATCCATTATTTTACTATAAAATTTTATGAATTTAGATTTACAACAAAATCCAATCAAAGATTTCACTTCAGTTAACCAAGAAGAGAGAAAGAAAATAAGAATTAAATCAGGAGATACTGTAAAAGTTTGGATAAAAATAAAAGAAAAAGACAAAGTTAGACTTCAAGCTTTTGAAGGTCTTGTACTTTCTGTAAAACATGGAACAGAACCCGGAGCAACTTTCACAGTAAGAAAAGTTTCTAATGGAGTTGGCATAGAAAAAATTTTTCCATTATATTCTCCAAATATTGATAAAATTGAAATTACCAAAAAAGGACAGGTTAGAAAATCTAAACTTTATTATTTAAGAGAAAAAGTAGCGCGTGAAATTAGAAGACAAATGAGAAGAGCTAAAATTGTGAGCGTTTCTACAACTTCAGACATTGAAGAAAATGAAAAGAAAATTAAAGAGGCTGAACAGATGAAAAAAGCTGAAGAAGAAGCTCAAAAAGTAGAAGAGGAAAAAAGAGCAGAACAAGAAAAAGTAGAAGCTGAAAAAAAAGTACAAGAAGAAACTGAAAAATCAGAAGAAAAACCCCAAGAAGAAAAAGAAGATGAGGAGAAAGCTGAAACTCCAGTAGAGGAAGAAGAAGAAGAAGCTGAAACCGAAAAACCAGTAGAAGAGAAAAAGGGAGAGCTAGAAAAAGAAGAGGCTGAAAAATTAGAAACAGAAGAAGATACAGAAAAAAAAGCTTAGAAATTTAAATAATTTGGGGGCAAAAAAATCGCAACGAAGTTGCGATTTTTTTGCCCCCAAATTATTTAAATTTCCACAAAGTTTTTAAATTAAAAACAAAATCAAAAAAATTCCTAAAATTAAATTATAATAACCAAAATATTTCCAATTTTTTTCAACAAATTTCATAATAATAAAAATAGAAAAATAAGCTAAAAAAAATGCTGGTAAAATTCCTAAAATAAAAATAAAGAAAAAATCAGAAAAAAAATAATTAAAATTTAATAAATTATTTTTAAAAAAATCAAAAGTTATAAAAAAACTAGCACCAATAATTGTGGGAACAGAAAGCAAAAAAGAAATTTTAGCTGCTTCTTTTTTTTCAATTCCAGAAATCATTAAAGTGGAAATTGTAAAACCAGATCTTGAAATTCCGGGAATAACAGAAATTCCTTGCGCCAGCCCCAAGAAAAAAGTTTTAAACCAACTTAAATTTTTATTTTCAGAGAGAGAAATTTTTTCGGAAAGTAAAATGAAAATACCGCCGATAACAAAAGAAATAGCTAAAAATAGCAGTGAGGTTTTAATTTCAAAAAATTTTAAAATTATTATCCCTAAAATGCTAGTTACAAAAGTGGCAAAAAATAATTTTTTGAATAATAAATTTTTTTCCGTATTTTTCTTTAAATAAAAACCAGCCCGCAGAAGCTCTAAAATTCCTTTTTTAAAATAAAACAAAACCGCCAATAAAGTGGCAAGATGAAGCCAAAGAGAAATTAAAATTAAAAAATCCTGATTAAAACTTTTTAAAAAATATTCTGCCAAAAAAATATGTCCAGAAGAGCTCACTGGCAAAAATTCACTCAAGCCTTGAATAATTCCAAATATTAAAATATCTATTTTTTCCATATTTTTAATTTTACTACAATTAAAATTTTATCAAATTTTTAAAGTAATTTTTTTGTTAGAATTAAGCAGTGTTTTCAAAAATAAAAATATCAGAAAAAAATTTATTTAAAATAATTTCTTTTTTATTTTTTGTTTTTATAGTTTTATTACTTCTTTTTTTTTATAAAAACAAATCTCAAAAAAATTTAGAAATTACAATTTTAGATGTTGGACAAGGTTCAGCAGCTTACATAAAAACCCCAGAAGGAATTGATATTTTAATAGACGCAGGAAAAGAAAATGAAGTTTTGAAATCTTTAAAAAAAGAAATAACTTTTTTTGATAAAAAGATAAATTACTTAATCGCTTCGCATCAAGATTTGGATCACATTGGAGGTTTTTTAGAAATTTTTAAAAGATATGATTTTGATATTTTTTTATGGAATGGATTTAAAAGAGAGGTTTATTTTTTTGAGGAGATTTTTTCTTTTTTAGAAAAAAATGAAAAACAAAACCTAGAGGTTTATGCAGGAGAGAAAATTGTTTTTCCTTCTGGAGTTTTAATTGAATTTTTTTTCCCATTTTCAGAGCTTGAAAATTTAGAAACAAATTCATCTTCAGTTGTTTTAAAAATTTCTTATGGAGAAAATTCTGTTTTATTTACAGGGGATTTGCCACAGAAAATTGAAAAATATTTAGCAGAAAAATTAGAAGAGAAAATAAAATCTGATGTTTTAATAGTTTCTCATCATGGATCAAAAACCTCTTCTAATGAATTTTTTTTAGAAGAAGTTTCTCCTGATTTTTCCGTTATTTCAGCTGGAGAAAATAATCCATACGGACATCCGCATTTTGAGGTTTTGGAAAAATTAGAAAAAACTGGTTCAGAAATTTTAGAAACCAGCAAAGAGGGAAATATTAAGTTTATTTTAACGGGCCAAGAAATTTATTTAGATTAATTTTATTTTTTAAAAATTTTCTTGTTGTTTCTTTATTTTTTTTTGTTAAAATTCTCCTATGGCAAAAATTAATAAAGAAAAAGTTATAAAAGATGCTGCAAAAAAAGAAGGAGATACTGGTTCTACAGAAGTTCAAATTTCTGTTTTAACTGAAAAAATCAACAATCTTTCTGAGCATTTAAAAATAAACAAAAAAGACAGACATTCCACAAGGGGCCTTTTGCAAATGATTGCAAACAGAAGAAAACTCATAAAATATTTAAAAAGAAAAGATTTAGAATCTTGGGACAAACTTTCAGAAAAGTTGTCTTTAAGAAAATAAGAGAGGAGTCTTTTTAAAAAAATGCCGAAAATGGCTTTGCCATTTTCGGCATTTTTTCTTATCTCGTTTTTTCTATTAAGTGTTAAAATTAAAATTAATATGCCAGTTTTAAAAGAACCAAATTTGGGAAAAAACCTAGAAGTTAAAATTAATGGAAAAAAGTTTCTGAGGTTTCCAGTAAAAACTCAAACAATTTTTGAAAATGACAATCTTTTAGAAATTTTAGAAAAAGAAACAAAAAATTTTTTAAAAGACGAAGACATTGTAATTTTAGCAGAATCTGTTTTGGCAATTGTTCAAAAAAGATCTTTTAAGTTTTCTGAAATTAAATTTGGTTTTTGGGCTAAATTTTTATCGAAATATGTAAAAAAAACAAAAGCAGGAATTGGACTTTCTGTGCCGCAAACGATGCAACTTGCTATAAACGAAGTTGGAATTTTAAGAATTTTATCTGCTTCTTTTTTTTCTGTAATATTTAAAATTTTTAAAATCAAGGGAGCTTTTTATATTTTAGCAGGAGAAAAAGTACGAGGAATTGATGGGCCAACAGAAAATACAATTCCACCATACAATGAGTTTGCTAGTTTAATTCCACAAAATTCTAAAAAATTTTCTCTGGAAGCTGAAAATTTTTTTAAACAAAAATATAACAAAAAAATTAAATTTTTCGTTGTTGATGCCAACGATATTGGGGTAAATATTTTAAGTACAAAAAATAAAAAAGAAGTTTCTTTTTTAAAAAAATTAATAAAAGACAACCCGATGGGGCAAGACAATCAGTCAACTCCTTTTTTTATTTGCAGGCTTAAAAAATAAATTTAAGAAGTAAGAGTTATTTTTAGAATTTTTTTAATTTTTGCTTTTTTTAAAATTTTTTCACATTCTGCTAAAGTTGCCCCACTTGTTTTTATATCATCAAATAAAATTATATTTTGATTTTTTATTTTTTCTGGATCTTTAAGAGAAAAACTTCCTTTTACATTTTTTAATCTTTCTGATCTGTTTTTTGTTTTTGATTGAGGAATTGTTTCTTTAATTTTAATTAAATTATTTTTTTCGTACTGGCAAAATTTTCCCCCACCTAAATTTAAAAAAGATTTTATTATTAAATCGTTTTGATTATAAAATCTTTCTCTTAGTCTTTTTTTTGAAATTGGCACGATAATAATTTTTGGATTTTCAAAATTATGAAAATTTTTTGCATCTTCCAAAATTTTTATTAAATTTTCATACAAAATTTCTCCTAAAAAATTAGCGTTATCTTTTTTATTGTAAAATTTTAAATCTTTAATAATTTTAGAAATATTTTCAGAATAATTAAAAAAAGAAATTTCAAATTTTTCATTTAAAAAAATATTTTTTTCATTTATTTCTTTTAAAATTTTTTCTTTTTTTATTTTATTTTCTGGAAAAATTAAATTTAATAAAAAAGTAAAAAGTTTTCTCACTGAGTTTTTAGTTTTATTTATCATTATGTTACAATTTAACACATAAAATTAACTTAATTATAATTTATGTTGTCTAAATTAAAAAATCTTTTTCAAAAAGATGATGAAAATAAAATAGTGGGAATTGATATTGGCTCTTCATCAATTAAAGTAGTTCAACTTTCTCGAAAAAAAGGAGTTGCTCACCTTGATACTTTTGGAGAAATTTCCCTTTCTCCTTATGCTGGAAAAGAAATCGGAGATCCAGTGGTTTTAGACGACGAAAAAAATATCGAAGCGCTAAGAGATCTTTTAAGAGAATCCCAAGTTGACTCATTAAATTGTTCTCTTTCTATTCCCTTAAAATCAAGCTTAATGTTTTACTTGAAATTACCAAAAGTCGAAACCTCGAAGATAGATGAGTTAATTTCTTTTGAATCAAGAAAATATATTCCAGTGCCAATTTCTGAAGTTCAGCTTGATTGGTCGATTTTACCAAAAAGTTCAAATTCTGATTCAGACAAACTCGATGTTTTAGTGGTAGCAATTCATAAAGATACTTTAAGAAAATATAATAATATTGCAAAAGGAGCAGGTCTTAAATTAAAATTTATGGAAATTGAAACTTTTTCTACTATTCGTTCAATAACAAAACATGATAAAAATTCTATGGCAATTATTGACATAGGATCTTCGGTGACAAAATTTTACGTTGTTGAAAGTGGAATAGTCAGAAAATCAAACATCATAAATATTGGTTCACATAAAATGTTAAAAACCTTTGGAAGTTATGGACAAGAAAAACCAATAGCAAATGGAGATATAGGGAGTACTGCAGGAAAACTTTTACGAGAGGGAACTAATAATTTTTCCGAAGTTCCGGTTGATTTAAGCAGGATTATAAATGAAGTTAAAAAAAATATTTTAGATTATCAAAAAACTTATTCAAAAGATATCCCATTACTTGTTTTAACAGGCGGCGGAAGTATTTTTAAAGGAATTTTACCTTTTATGAAAAAATCAATTTCTATTCCAATTGAAACAGCCGATCCATTTTCGAGAGTAGATAACCCAGCTTATTTAGACGATACTTTAGCAGAAGCAGGCCCAGATTTTTCTGTAGCAATTGGCCTTGCTCTTCGAGGACTTAAAAAATAATTTTTCTAAATTTGAAATTTTATTTTCAATAAAAATTTTATGAAAATTTTAAATACATTAACTAAAAAAAAAGAAGAATTTGTTTCTCAAGAAAAAAATCTTGTAAAATTTTATCAATGCGGGCCAACCGTTTATTGGAACCAACATATTGGAAATATGAGATCTGTTGTTTTAGCTGATTTTTTTGTTAGAGTTTTTTATTATTTAGATTATGAAGTTTTGTTTGTGAGAAATTATACAGATGTAGGACATTTATCAGGAGATAATGACGGCGATGCAGACAGCGGGGAAGACAGAATGGAAAAAGCAGCAAAAAAAGAAAATAAATCTCCTCAAGAAATTGCAAATTTTCACATAGAAAAATACGAAGAAGATTTAGAAAAATTAAATACAATTTTTCCATCAGAAACTCCAAAAGCAACCGATTTTATAAAAGAGCAAATTGAAATGATAGAAAAATTATTAGAAAAAGGTTTTGCTTACAAAACTTCTTTGGCCATTTATTTCGATGTTCAAAAATTTGAAAATTATTACGAACTTTCAAAACAAAAAAAAGAAAAAAATTTAAAAGGTTTGGGCTCTGGAAAAATTTTAGATAAGGAGAAGAAAAATCCGGAGGATTTTTCTTTATGGTTTTTTAAAACCGGTGATCATAAAAATGATTTACAATTTTGGCCGTCACCTTTTGAAAATCCACTTGTTGAAAATGGAAACGGATCTCCCGGTTGGCACCTTGAATGTTCGGCGATGGCTTTGAAAATTTTAGGAAAAACACTCGATATAAAAATGGGTGGAATCGAACATATCCCAACTCATCATACAAACGAAATTGCTCAATCAGAATCAGCCAACGAAAAAAAATATGTAAATTATTGGCTTCACAACGAACATCTTTTAGTGGACGGAAAAAAAATGTCAAAATCAAGCGGAACTTCTTATTTAATTGAAGATATAGAAAAGAAAAATTTTTCTCCATATGATTTAAGGCTTTTTTTCGCCCAATCTCATTACAGATCTAAACAAAATTTTACCTGGCAAGCCCTTGAATCTTCAGCTAAGGCAAGGGGAAAAATAATTTCAAAAATTCAGAAATTTGAAGAAGAAAAAGAAGAGGGGGAAATTTCAGAAAATTATAAAAATAAATTTATAGAAAAAATTTCAGATGATTTTAATATTCCAGAGGCGCTTGCTATTTTTTTTGAAGTTTTAGATTCTGATTTAAAAAATTCAGACAAAAAAGCAACACTTTTAGATTTCAATCGAGTTTTAGGAATTTTTGAAAAAAAAGAAATTAAAAAAAAAGAAGATTTAAAAATTCCAAAACAAGTCGAGGAGCTTTTAAATCAAAGAGAAGAAGCTAAAAAAGAAAAAGATTTTCAAAAATCAGACGAATTAAGAGACAAAATTTTAAAACTCGGTTTTTTAGTAAAAGACACAGAAAACGGACAAGAATTAGCGCAAAAATAAATTTTGCAAAAAGTTTTTTTTTATATATAATTGCAAACTATATGAGTAGTAGAATGAGAGTAACTAAAAGACACACGGGAAACCGTAGGTCACACCACGCTTTGAAAGCACCAAGACTTTCATTGTGTTCTAATTGTGGGGAATTTTTTAAAAGACATAGAATTTGTCTTGAATGCGGCTTTTACAAAGGTAAAAAAATCTTAGAAGTTGGGAAAAAAGAAAAAGCCAGTAAAGCCAAAGTTGAAAACAAAGAAATTTCAAAAGATGAAAATAAAGTACCTCAAATGGAGACAACACTTGAAAAAAACTCAGGAGTAGAAAACTACAATTCAAAAAAAGATACTGCAAAAGAAACTAGAAGAAATAAAGTTTAATAATTTTATTTTTTTTATAAAATTTTTACAAAATGATAAATAGACACACTGCAAGGCAAATAATAGCTCAATCTCTTTTTTTCTTTGATTTATCAAAAGAAAGAAATATTTTTGAAAAACCAAAAGAATTTTATCAGTATATTTTGGAAAATTTTTATTCAGAAGAAAACGAAGAAGACAATTTTTCTTTAAAAGTTTTTGAAGGAATTATAAAAAAACAAAGTGTTATCGATGAGATTATTGTAAAAGCCGCACCTTCTTGGCCGCTTGAAAAAATTTCTCCTGTTGATAGAAATATTTTGAGAATGGGAATTTATGAAGTTTTATTTTCAGAAGAAGATACAAAAGTTCCACCAAGAGTAGCTATAAATGAGGCCATAGAAATTGCTAAAACTTATGGTTCTAAAAATTCTTATAAATTTATTTCAGGAGTTTTGGGAACAATTTATGAAGAAAGCGGAGCTAAAGAAAAAGATAAAAAGCTTCAAGAGAAAAAAGAAAAAGTTAAAATTTCAAAAAAAGGAGCCCTGCTTTATTACAAAGACGAGGATGGAAATATCAAAATTGGTTTAATTTTTAATATTTTTAAAAAATGGACAATGCCAAAAGGAACACCAGAAGAGTTTTTAGAAGGAGATGAATCTTTGGCTGCAATAATAAAAGATAAAACAAATCTTTCAGGAGCTGTTAAAGAAAAAATTGGTGAAAATATTTATAAAGCTGATGAAGATAAAGATAAAATTTTAAACAAAGATATTGAATATTTTCTTTTTGAAGTTTCAAATCCAGATAATCATAAAATTCCAAAAGAAAATAAAGGAATAAAAGATTTTGCTTGGTTTGATATAGACAAAATTCCAAAAGACAAGATTTATAAAGATGCTCTTTTTATTATCGAAAAAGGTTTAGATATTTTAAAAAATAAAAAATAAAAAAGTGGAAGAATTTGAAAAAAAAATTGGAATAAAATTTAATAATATAAAAACTTTAGAAAATGCTTTTGTTCATCGTTCATATTTAAATGAAAATAAAGAAAAATTTTCACAACACAATGAAAGAATGGAATTTTTAGGAGATGCTGTTTTGGAGCTTTGTGCTACAGATTTTTTATATAAAAATTTTCCTCAAAAAAAAGAAGGGGAGTTAACCGCCATCAGATCAGCCCTTGTAAATACTGAATCGCTTTGCAACGCTGCTAAAAAATTAAATCTTGAGGAAAACTTATTAATGTCAAAAGGAGAATCGCTTGAAAAAAAAGGCAGGAATCATATTTTAGCAAACACTTTTGAAGCTTTGGTGGGAGCAATTTATTTAGACGGAGAAAAAGACGGATTTTTTAAAGCTTATACTTTTTTAGAAAATTTTTTGTTTGATTATGCTTTTGAGATTGTGGAGAAAAATCTTTTTCGTGATCCAAAATCTTATTTTCAAGAAATTGCCCAAGAAGTTATTCCAGCTACTCCAGAATATAAATTGATTTCCGAAAAAGGGCCAGATCACGACAAAAATTTTATTGTCGGAGCTTATATTGGTGATGAAAAAATTTCAGAAGGTGAGGGAAAATCAAAACAAAAAGCAGAAGTTGATGCGGCCAAAAAGGCTTTAATTAAAAAAGGTTGGGAATAATTTTTTTATTTTTTTCTGATTTTTTGTGATTTTTACCTTCGGTAAAATTCACCAAAACTTATTTTTAAAAAATTTTTTATTTTTTTTATTTTTTATTATTATTTTGTTTGTTATAATTATTTTCAATAAATCTTTTAAAGGTTTATTTATTCGTTAAATTTATTTGTATGGAAAAAGATCAAGAAGTATTAGAATTTATTGTTAAATCAGTGGTAGAAAAACCAGACGCTATTAAGGTTAATAGAGTTGTTGATGAAATGGGAGTTTTGTTAACACTTAACGTTGATAAAGGCGACATGGCTCAAATTATCGGAAAAGAAGGAAGAACAGCCTCAGCTATTAGAACAATCTTAAGAGTGATTGGAATGAAAAATGACTCAAGGGTTAATTTAAAAATAAATGAACCAGGAGAAGAAGGATAAAAACCTTCATTTAAAACTATAAAATTATAAAAATAATAAAGTAGTTTAAAAAACAAAGTGCGCGCCTTCGGCGCGCACTTTGTTTTTTTAAAATATATTATATAATAAAAAAATGAAAGAAAATTTTTCAATTATAAGTTTAGTAGAAGAGGGCAATTATAAAAATAAGTTTATTAAAAGCCTTGGAGAAGGATGGCTTCATAATGCGATAGAAATAAAAAAAACTTCCTTGAAAAAGAAGAAAAGTTTTTTAACTCCGAAGAAGTCATAGAAGCTGCCAAGAAATTTTTCATTAAAGAACTTAAAAAAGGAAAAATTTTTTATGCAATAAGAATAAAAAAAAACTTCCTTGAAAAAGAAGAAAAGTTTTTTAAATCTGAAGAATTCATGGAAACTGCCAAGAAACTTCTTATTAGATACCTCGTACAAGAAAATTTTGATAAGGCGATAGAAATAAAAGAAGAATTTCTTCAAGACCAAGAAGAGTTTTTAAACTCCGAAAAAGTTATAGATCTAGCTAAGGAGGGTTTTATAAAACAGCTTAAAAAAGGATACGCTAATGATGTGATAGAAGTATATAAACATTTTAATTTAAACAAATATTTTAATTATCTTGAAAATTCTGCTGTTGAAATATTTGGAAATTTTTTAACATTTGAAATATTTGAAGAAATAAGATCTTTAGATGATTCAGACACAGAAATAGGAAAAAACCTGAAAGAGCTTGGTTTAGAAAAAAACAAAAAACCAGAAAATATTTTAGAAGATTTAAAAGATATTTTAAATAAAACAAAAAAAGATTTTATGGCAGAGGATTTTGATCTTGCTACTTTAAATAAAAAAATAATTAAAGATTTTTTTAAAAATTTCATAAGATACGAAGCTTCATCTTGGGGGGCAAACAGATGAGAGTTTTGATGAAACCATAGAAACATATTTAAAAAATAAAGATGATTTTAGAAAGCTGCCAGAACAGATGAAAAGCTCTGAAACTTTTTCCATTATTAAAAAAAGTTTTGATTCAAAAGAGGAAATTTCATATACCGAAGATTATTTAGAAAGATTTAATATTTTAATTAGTGACATAAAAGAGGCTAAAAAAATAAAAAAGGAAAAAGAAAAACCTTTTTCCGAAATCATTACTTCTTTAAACGAACTAGTAAAAAATGAAATTTCAAATTTAGAAAAAACTTTGGAGAAAAACAAAGATAATGAATTTACTAAGAAAATAATTGAAGAGAAAAAAGATTTTTTAGAAAAAATAAATTTAAGAGACTTAAAGGATTTTCAAAAAAACTATACAGCTTTGGGGAGCTTAAAAAATAGAGAGATAGACAATCTCTTAAGGAGAGCAGTTTTTATTATGAGTTTTAGAAAGGAAAATCAAAGGAATTTTGATTTAGAAAATATAAATTTAGAAAAACCTTCGCTTGACGATATTTCTTGGGTTTTAGATTTTATTGACCATATTACAAACAGGGAAGTTATGTCTAAATATTTTACAGACACAAAGGCAAAGAAAACTTTCAATAAAATTATCAGCACAGCAGCTTTAAAAGAGCAGTTAGCCAGATTAAAAAGTAAGCAAGTCAAAACAGGAGAAGTGAAAATTAATTTCTCAACCCACAGAGATATTCATACAGAATTTTCAGGCCACGAAGGAGATGCTTGCTGGGCTTCTAGATACAATAGTATTTTAGAAAGATTTCCAAACATTTCTTCTGTTTTGATGGCTTCAAACCCGGAAAATAGATTTGCAAAAGTGGTTGGCTCATCATTGTTGATAGAAACAAAAGCAAAAAACGGAGAAGATCTGCTTATTATTAGAGGATTAAATCCTGTTGAAAACACAATAAATTATTTAGATGTTGAAGATTTTTTTGAAAAATTTAAAAAATTTACTCAAGATATTGATGAAAAATCAGAAAAGAAATTAGCGATAAGTATTGACGATCATTCTAGCGGGCACGGAACAAACAGACCAGTTTTAAATAGATATCTTTGGAAACTTAAAGATGGTTTGAAAAAAGTCGAACTTGAAAATCCGGAAGATTCTGAATTTAACGGATATGGTTTGCAAGGAGAAGTTTATCTTTTGTAAATTTAGAATTAGAGAGAAAAAACAAAGTGCGCGCCGAAGGCGCGCACTTTGTTTTTAAAATTTTTTTAATTTTTCTTTTTTTATTTTCAAATTTTTATAAATTTTTTAGTTTTTGGTGGCGGATTTTGCTTCGCAAAATCCGCCAAAAAATTTTCCTAAAATATCTGCTATAATATTTTTATAAAAAATAAAAATGAATTTTCACATAATTTCAATTTTTCCTGAAACTTTAAAGCCCTATTTAAATTCTTCAATTTTAAAAAAAGCTCAAGAGAAAAAAAAAATAAAAATATTTTTCCATAATCCGATAGATTTTTTAGAAAAATCAAAATCCGGACTTTCAAAAAGAGTCGACGACAAGCCTTACGGCGGCGGCCCTGGAATGGTTTTAAAAGCTGAGCCTTTTTTAAAATCTATAAAAAAAGCCATAGGAAGAAAAAAAGATTTTCAAATAATTTATTTTTCTCCGTCTGCAAAAAAATGGACAAACAAAGAGGCTATAAAAATTTCAAAAAATTTTAAAAATAAAAAAATTAAAAATTTAATTTTAGTGTGTGGAAGATACGAAGGACTGGACTCTAGAGTTTCTAAAATTTATTCTGGAAAATTTTATTCAGTAGGGGATTATGTTTTAACCGGTGGTGAAATCCCAGCACTTATTTTAGTAGATAGTATTTCTCGCCAAATTGAAGGAGTTTTAGGAAACGAAGATTCAGTTGAAGAAAAAAGAATTTCATCTTCAAAATTTTTCACACGCCCAGAAGAAATTTTATGGAATAAGAAAAAATATAAAATCCCAGCTGTTTTAAAATCAGGTGATCATAAAAAAATAGAAAATTGGAAAGAAAAAAATTCTTAAAATAATTTTTATTTTTTGTTATAATATTTTTATGAATAAAAAAAGAAAAAATGAATTTTTCTACCAAAGAGGTTTAATTAAAGAAATTGCAATAATCGCAATAATTTTATACGTTATTTATTATTTCAATATCGATGTTAGATCTTTAGTGGATTATATTTTAGGTTTTTTTAGATAAACCTTAAATTATTATTAAAAATTAAATTAATTATTATGGAATTACAAAATAAAAACAACTTTTCTCACACAGAAGCTACTTCAGGAGTTGGAACTTTTTTTGCTGGAATTTATAAATGGATGTGTGGAGGGATTTTAATCACAGCTTTATTTTCTTACTTAACCTTAAACACTTCCCTAGGTTCTTATGTTTTCAGCTCTGGAATTTTTTGGGGAATTGTTATTATAGAATTTATATTACTTTTAGGAATTCAGTTTATGATAAGAAAAATGGAGCCTTCCACTGCCACAGCACTTTTTTTCCTTTATGCTGCTTTGAACGGAATTACTCTTTCAGGAATTTTTTTAATCTACACAGGAGCATCAATTTTAAATATTTTTTTAATTTCAGCTGCAATTTTTGGCGGACTTTCACTTTATGGATACACTACAAAAAAAGATTTATCAGGCTGGGGAACTTTTTTATTTATTGGTGTTTTGGCTATTTTAATTACATCTGTTGTAAATATTTTTTTAGGAAATACATTTTTCCAAATGCTCATTTCAGGAGCTGCGGTTTTAATTTTCTCAGCCCTTGTTGCTTACGATGCAAATATTTACAAGCAAATTTATGAAAATGTAAAAACAGGCGGAGAAAAAGAAGTAAGAAGATACATGGCTTTAGGAGCTTTACAAATGTATATAAATTTTGTGATGATTTTTGTACACCTTTTACAGCTTTTCGGGGACAGAAATTAATTTTTAAAAATTTGAAATTTAATTTCTTGCAATTAAATAAACATTTGATAGAATAGCTTCCACTTAATTAAATTTATGGCAAAAAGATCAGTAGTAGTTAGATCAGAAAAAAAACCAAAATTTTCTTCAAGAATAGTAAGAAGATGTTTTAAGTGTGGGAGAAAAAAAGCTTACATGCGAGACTTTGATTTATGTCGAATTTGTTTTAGAGAAATGGCTTCCGATGGGCAAATTCCAGGGGTTAAAAAATCTTCTTGGTAATAAAAACTTGGTAAAAAATAGCAATATTTTATATCTGTATTTAAAAATTTAAAATTTAAAAATATGAATGATAAAATTTCAGAATTAATTATAAACATTAAAAATGCAGGAAGAGCTAATCTTCCAGAAACTAGCGTGCCTTTTTCAAATTTGAAAAAAAATATTCTTTCAGCTTTGAAAAAAAAAGGTTTCATTGAAGACTTTTCAACAGAAGGGGAAGAAATTAAAAAAAACCTCGTTGTTAAACTTAAATACATCGACGGAAAACATAAAATAGAAGATGTAAAAAGAGTTTCAAAACTTTCAAAAAGAATTTATTTTGGTTATAAAGAAATTAAACCAGTTAAATTCGGAAAAGGAACTTTAGTATTATCAACACCACTTGGAATTTTAACCGATAAAGAGGCTAGAGATTCAAAAATTGGAGGTGAGGCACTTTTTAAAATTTGGTAATATGAGTAGGATAGGAAAAGAAAAAATAGAAATACCACAAGGAGTTGAAGTAAAAATAGAAAACAATCTTGTCAGCGTTAAAGGTCCAAAAGGAAATTTAGAAAGGCAATTTTTAGACATTGTTATAATTTCAAAAGATGAAGATGGTAAAATAAAAGTTGAACCAAAAAATGATGAAGTTTTTACAAGATCGATTTGGGGAACAACAAATTCCCATATTAAAAATATGGTAAAAGGTGTTACCGAGTCTTTTGTAAAAAAATTAATTGTTGAGGGAGTTGGTTTTAAAGCGGAAGTTAAGGGAAAAAACTTAGATTTATCTTTAGGTTTTTCTCATCCGATTTCAATGGAAATTCCAGAAGGGATTGATGTTGTTTCAGAAAAAAATATTGTTACAATTTCTGGAATAGATAAAGAGAAAGTTGGACTTTTTGCATCAAAAGTAAGAATCAAGAAAAAACCGGAGCCCTACAAAGGAAAAGGAATTCGATATGAAGATGAAATTATTATTAGAAAAGAAGGTAAGAAAGCTGCTTAAAATATTTATAAAATAAAATTTTAATATGTCAATAAAAAAAACTACAAACAGACAAAGAAGGAAAAATAGAGTAAGATCAAAAATTTTTGGAACTAAAGAAATTCCAAGAATTTCTGTTTTTAAATCAAATAAATATATAAGCGGGCAAGTAATAGACGATGAAGCACAAAATACTTTAGTGCAAGCAAATTCTCAAAAAGCCACAGGAAAAACTTTTACAGAAAGAGCTTCACAAACAGGAAAAGAGCTTTCTAAAAAAACCTTAGAAAAAGGTGTTGAAAAAGTAGTTTTTGATAGAAATGGATATATGTACACAGGAAGAGTTAAAGCTTTTGCTGAAGGGCTAAGAGAAGGAGGGTTAAAATTTTAATTTATTAATAAAAAGAAAAAATGAGCGAAGAAAAAAAACAAGAAGATAATATTCAGAACGATAACCAAACGGAAGCAGTGGTAGATGTTCAAAAAGATGAACAAAAAACAGAAAAAGAAAATAATTCAGAAGATAAAAAAGAGGAAAATACAGAAAGTTCTTCAAATTCTTCTGATGGTAAAAAAACAGAAACGGAAGATAAAAAACCTGAAACAGAGAAAAAAGATTTTAAGAAAAATTTTAGAAAAAGATCACCAGCAGGAAGAAGAAAACCTTTTAAAAGAGAACCGCCTGAGTTTGAGCAAAAAATAGTTTCACTTAGAAGAGTAACAAGAGTTATGGCAGGAGGAAGAAGATTTTCTTTTTCTTGTGGTATTGTTTTGGGAGACAAAAAAGGATCTGTTGGTTTTGGAATGGGAAAAGCCTCAGACACCGCAGCAGCCATTGAAAAAGCTATAAGGCAAGCCAAAAAAACAATGGTTACGCTTTCTCTTTCACCTGAAGATAATTCAATTTCTTATGAAGTTTCAGCAAAATATAAAGCATCAGAAGTTGTCATTAGACCAGTTAAAGGAAAAGGGCTTGCTGCAGGTGGAGCGGTGAGAATCGTTTTAGATCTTGCAGGAGTTGATGAGACTGGAGCAAAAATTTTAACCCGATCTAAAAATAACATAAATAATGTGAAAGCAACTTTAAAAGCACTTTTACCTTTTTCTAAACCAAAAGTTCATAAAAAAAGTTTAACAAGCTCTAAGAAAAACTTCTCACCAAGAAATGGAAAAAGTTTTAAAAGAAATTTTGAACAAAAAGAAGTTAAGAAGGAAATTAAAGATTAGTTAAAATAATTAAAGTATTATGCAGTTAAATAATTTAAAAAGAAATAACAAAAACCTTAAAAGAAAAAGAGTTGGAAGAGGTGGAAAAAGAGGAAAAACTTCTGGAGCTGGAATGAAGGGTCAAAACTCAAGAGCAGGAAATTCTAAAAGAGCAGAAATTAGAGACACTATTAAAAAAATTCCAAAATTAAGAGGAGCAGGGGTTCACGGAAATAGACCAAAAGCTATTATGGTAGAAAATTTTCCAGTTAATTTATCTTTAATTGAAAAAAAATATGAAAACGGAGAAGATGTTAACCCAAAAACTCTTTTAGAAAAAAAAATAATTTCTAAAAAATCAGGAAAAATTCCGAGGGTTAAAATTTTAGCAAAAGGAGAATTAGAGAAAAAAATTAATGTTTCCGGATGTTTAGTTTCTAAAAAAGCGAAAGAAATTATTGAAAAAAATGGTGGTAAGGTCACAGATTAATAATAAATGTTATAATAGATAAATATGTCAGCTATAGAAAAAATAAAATTCTTATTTACAGATTACTCAATGAGACAAAAAGTATTTTTTGTTTTGATTGCTTTTGTTATTTTTAGATTTTTAGCTTCAATTCCAGTTCCAGGGGTAAATCGAGGGGTTTTAGCAAGTTTTTTTGAATCAAATGATTTTTTAGGACTTTTAAATATTTTTTCAGGAGGAGGGTTAAACTCAATTTCTATTGTTATGCTCGGGGTTTTTCCATACATAACCGCTTCAATTATAATGCAACTTTCAACAATAATTTTTCCAAAATTAAAAGAAACACAAAGAGAAGAAGGAGAAATTGGAAGAAAAAAAATATCTAATTACTCAAGGATTTTATCAGTACCACTTGCTTTTATTCAAGCTTTTGGTTTTTTAAAACTTTTACAATTTAATCAGGTAATTGGTGCTGAGATATCAAGTTTTGAGTTTTTAACAAATGTTATTATCATAACAGCGGGTTCTGTTTTGGTAATGTGGATCGGAGAATTAATCACAGAATTTGGTATTGGAAATGGTATTTCACTATTAATTTTTGGGGGAATTGTAGCTTCGCTTCCAGGTTTTGTTTCCAGAGCTTACGATAGTTTTTTAATAAATCCTGCTGAAGGCCCTGTTATTTTAGCTATTGCCTTTATGGCTCTTTTGGTGACTTTTGCAATTGTATTTATAGAAAAATCTTACAGAGCCGTTCCTATTACAAACGCAAGAGCCTCAAGATCTGGAAGTCAGGTTGCGTCATATATGCCGATAAAATTAAATCAAGCTGGTGTTATTCCAATAATTTTTGCTATTTCAATTTTAATTTTTCCAACGATGATAATTTCAATGTTACAATCAATAAATTTTGGAACAAATCTTGGTTTTTTAAATTCTCTAAATAATTTTTTACAAAATCCACTTTATTACGGAATTTTATATTTTATTTTAGTATTTTTCTTTACGTATTTCTACACATCAGTGGTTTTTGATCCTAAAAAAAATGCAGACAATTTACAAAAAGGCGGATCTTTTGTCCCAGGAGTTAGACCAGGAGAAGACACAGAAGAATTTTTCGAGAATGTTTCCAGTAGAATTACTTTTTTAGGAGCAACATTTTTAGGGTTGGTAGCAGTTTTGCCACTTTTAATCCAGTCACTTTCAGGAGTTTCGTACCTTACAATAGGTGGATCGTCACTATTAATTGTAGTTTCTGTAGGAATAAATCTAATCAAAACAATTGACTCTAAAATTTCAATGAGGCAATATTAATATAATTATATTTTTTTGTTATAATTTTAATATTGTGGAAAACAAAGAAACTATTTTTGAAAATATAAAAATTTCATACATAGAAAAAACAACAGATAATTCTTCTGTTGTTTTTTTTCTGCACGGATGGGGAGCTTCTTATAAAACTTTTTTTTATCTTTACAAAGATCTAAATAATTATTTAACTTTTGATTTTCCAGGATTTGGATCAAGTGAAAAATTAAAAAAAACTTGGAGTTTAAATGATTTTGCTAATTTTACAACAAAATTTTTAGAAGAAAAAACAAAAGGTAAAAAAATAATTATTGTGGCACATTCTTTTGGCGGTAGAGTTATTTTGAAAATGCTTGAAAACAAAAAATATCAAAATATAGAAAAAATAATTTTAACAGGCGTGCCCTTTGTAAGAAATCTAAAATTTTCTCATAAAATAATTTTATTTTTAACAAAATTTTTTAAAAGCATTTTTTCTTTTTTGCCAGAAAAAGTTAATACAAAATTAAAAGATCTTTGGTATAAAAAAATAGAATCGAGTGATTATAAAGTTTTAAAAAATAGGGAAGAGAGAGAAACTTTTAAAAATATTATCGAAGAAAATATCGAAGAAAAAACAAAAAATTTGAAAAATTACAAGACTTATTTTATTTGGGGAAAAAACGACAAAGAAGCTTTTTTAAAAGATGCAGAAAAAATATCAAAAAAAGTTGGAGCAGAATTTTTTCAAATCAAGGCAAACCATTTTCCTTTTTTACCACCTACAGAAAAAGAATTTTTAGAAATATTTAATAAAATTTTAGAAAAATGATATTAAAAAATTTAATTTATATTTACCAGCTAGAAAATTATGATAAAAAAAGATTTTTACTTTTTGTTTTTAAAAAAATAAATTGGTTTACCTTAAAAAAAAGAAATGATCTTGTTTGGACAAAAAGATCAACTCTTATTTTTTTCTTAACTCCTTTAATATTTATTTTATTTTTAATTTTATCTTATTGTTATTTATCTTTTTTTCTATTTTTATTTTTTCTAATTTTAGAAATTATTCTTTTACCATTTTTAATAATTTTTTCAGACATTTTAATTTTTCCTTTTGTTTTATTTACTAAAAAATTAAATATTAAAAAAGCTAAAAATTACATCGAAAAAGCTAAAAAAGGAAAAACAAAAACAATTGGAATTACAGGGAGTTATGGAAAAACAACTATGAAAAATCTTTTGAATACTGTTTTATCTGAAAAATATAAAATTTTTTCTTTCCCAGGAAACATAAATACAGAAATTGGCGTGGCTAATTATATTTTAAAAAATAAAGAAAAACTTTTAAAGTGTGATATTTTAATTTGTGAAATGGGGGCTTATAAAATTGGTGATATCGAAAAATTATGTAACATAATAAATCCAGATTATTCAGTAACAACAGCAATCGGACTTTCTCATTTAGAGCGTTTTGGTTCTTTTGAAAATATAGTTTCAGTAAAATTTGAGCTTGCAAATAATACAAAAAAAGAAGCTTTTTTAAATTCTTGTGATGAAAATGTTGAAAAATTTGCAGATGAAAAAATTAAAAATAAAATAAAAATATCAAAAATTTGCCAAAAAGAAAATATTAAATATTTAAAATATTTAGAAAATTTTTCTGGAATAAGTTTTTCTTTTGAAAATGAAAATTTTTCTTCACCAATAATTGCGGATTATTTTATAGATTTTATTATTGTGGCGTACGAGCTTTCTAAAAGTTTAAACCTTGAAAAAACTCATTTTAAAAAAGGTCTTTCAAAGATTGAGCCCGTAAAACACAGGTTGGAAGTTTTAAAAAATACTGATTCAGAAAAAATAGTTATAGACGACAGTTATAATGGAAATTTTAAAGGTTTTGTTGAGGGGATAAATATTTTACAAAGAGCCAAAGGAAGAAAAGTTGTTTTAACTCCAGGACTTGTAGAGCTTGGAAAAAAATCAACAGAAATTCACAGAAAAATTGCAGATTTGTATATAGAAAAAATTGATTTTGTGATACTTATTAAAAATAAAAATACAGAAATTATAAGAGAAAGGTTTTTAGATAAAAATTTTTCTAATTTTAAATTTTACCAAAATGCAAAAGAGGCTCACGACGACTTAGCCAATGTGTTAAAATATAATGATACAATTATTTTCCAAAACGACACAACAGATAATTATTTATAAATAAATGATAGAATATTTAAAAAATAAAAAAATAGGAGTTTTTTTTGGAGGCCAAAACCCAGAACATGAGATTTCGATAATTACTGGTCAATTTATAATTTCAAATTTAAAAAAAATGGGTTTTTTAGTTTCTCCTGTATATATTTCAAAAGAGGGAGTTTGGTATTCAGCTGAAGATCTTTCAGAGTTAAAATTTTTTAAAAAAGATTTTGATCAAAAATTAAAAAGTTCTAGTCCACTTTTTTTAAATTTAAAAAATTCTAAAAAAAAGTTAGTTTTAGAAAATAAAAAAATTTTACAAAATAAAAAAATTGAAATTGATTTTGTTTTTCCAGCTCTCCACGGCCTTTTAGGTGAAGATGGTACCTTACAAGGGCTTTGTGAGTTTTTTAAAACTCCGTACGCTGGAGCAAATATCTTTACTTCGTCTGTAGCTATAGATAAAGTTTTAACTAAAAATTTTTTTAATTCAATTTCAATTCCAACTACAAAACATCTTTTTTTTGAAAAAGAAAATTATCAAAATAATCAAGATCAAATTTTTTCTGAAATAGAAAATACCTTGAGCTTTCCTATTTTTATAAAACCGGCAAGAGCAGGATCATCAATTGGAATTTCAAAAGTAAAAAAACCTGAGGATTTAAAACAAGCTCTTGATCTTGCTTTTTATTATGATCAAAAAATTATTGTCGAAAATTCAGTAGAAAATATTAAAGACTTAACCTGCGCTGTTTTGTCAGGCAGAGAAAAAAATATTGTTTCAGAAATTCAAGAATCAGTTTTTTCTTCAGATCTTTTTGATTATTCTGTAAAGTATTTAGAAGACGGGGGAGCGCAAACAGGAAAAGCTAAAGAAAATATTATAATTCCAGCAAATATAAATAAAGAGCAAGAGGAAAAAATCAAATCTTTTTCAAAAGAAATTTTTGAAAAATTAAAAGGAAATGGAAATATAAGAATTGACTTTCTTTTAAATACAGAGAGTGGAGAAATTTTTGCTAATGAAATAAATACCTTACCCGGAACTCTATACCATCACCTTTGGGAAAAATCTGGAATTTCTATAGAAAAAGTTATTGAAAAAATGTTAAAAGACGGAATAAAATCTTTTAAAAAAAGAGAAGAAATAAAAACTGAATTTAATACTGATGTACTTGAAAAAGCAAATAGCATGAAACTAAAAAATTAGTCGTTGATTATTTTAGTGGAGGTTGTGCGCGGCCTTCGGCCGCGCACTTTTTCCTTGTTCTGAATATTTTTTAAAAAAAACAATGTTAAAAAGTTTGTGGATAAAATTTGGAAAAAGTATAAAAGAAAAATTTGGTAATTTTTTTAAAATTTATATAATTTAAATATTGAAAGTTTGAGTTTACTTAAATTTTCGATAATTGAAATAGAATTTATTTTATTTCAAACCCTCGAGTTTTTAAGCACTTGTGTTTGAAAACTCAATTGAGAAATTTAGTTTTTCGGAATTAAAGTTCTCAATTGAGTTTCTTTCCGGAGGCTCAACTTGAAAAAATCTCCTTCGGGAGATTTTTTCTTATAAAAAATTTAAAAAATATTTTTTTATTTTTCCACTTTTTATACACTCAAGCTATATATTTTTTTATTTTTTTTGATATAATAGTTAACAATTTTTCCGCACGATTGAGTATTACTGGATTTTTTATTTTTATTTAAATTAGACTAAAAATTATTTTTTATATGTTGGAACAAAAAACTTTTTCTCGGTATAGAAAACCGATGATAGAAATTCCAAATCTGGTTGAGCACCACCTAAACTCATACGACAATTTTATTAAAAACAAAATAAAGGAAGTTTTTTCTGAGCTTTCTCCTATTTCTGATTATTCAGAAAAAAAATACGATATTATTTTTAAATCATTTAAAATTATTGAAAATGATTCTGGAGAATATGATGCAAAAGAACAAAACAGAGGAACTTATTTTGTTTCTGTTAAAGCTACTTTTGCACTTTTAAATAAAACCACCGGAGAAGAAAAAGAAGAGGAAATTTTTATGTTTAATCTTCCAAAAATGACAGACCATGGAACTTTTGTTGTTAACGGGGTTGAAAGAGTTATTATTCCACAGCTTGCCAGATCTTACGGAATTTTTTTCACAGTTGATGAAACAAAAGTTAGAAGAAATTTTGGTGCCAAAATAATTCCAGCCAGAGGGTCTTGGATTGAAATTGAATCAGATTCAAACGATATAATTTATGTGAAACTTGATAGAAAAAGAAAAATGCCGATTTCTTCACTTCTAAGAATTTTTGCTCCTAATAAAAAAGATGAAGAAATAATAAATTCTTTTGAAGATGAAAACGTTAGAGAATATATGGAGAAAACTTTTAAAAAAGACCCGGCTTTAAATCTAGACGATTCTTATTTAGAAATTTACAAAAGATTAAGAGATGGGGAAATGGTAACATCTCAAGTTTCTAAAAATTATATTGACACACTTTTTACAGAAGACAGATACGATCTTTCAGAAATTGGAAGAATTAGATTTAATTCAAGATTTTTTTCCGAAGAAAAAACAAACTATTCAAAAAAAGAAAAAACTTTAGAGTTTAGAGATTTTTCAGAAATTATAAAAAAAATAGTTTCTTTAAATAATGACATAGATGCTCAACCAGATGATATTGATAATTTAGGATCTCGAAGATTAAGATTTTTTGATGAGCTTATTGAGCAAAGATTTAGAATGGGAATGTTACAAATTAAAAGAAATATTCAAGACAGAATGTCTATTGTGGATACTACCGAAACTAATCCATCACATTTTATAAACCCAAGACCAATCGAAGCAAAAATAAAAGAATTTTTTAATACAAATCCACTTTCCCAATTTATGGATCAAGATAATATGCTTTCTGAATTAGAAAATTTAAGAACAGTCTCAGCCTTAGGACCAGGAGGTCTTGTTCGAGAAAGAGCTGGTTTTGAGGTTAGAGATGTCCATCCTTCACATTACGGAAGAGTTTGCCCAATCCAAACACCAGAAGGTCAAAATATTGGTCTTATTTTAAGACTTTCAACTTACGCAAAAGTTAATAAGTATGGAATTATTCAAACACCTTACGCAAAGGTAAAAAATGGAAAAGTAACAAAAGAAATTGTATATTTAGATGCTTACGAAGAAGCAAAATTCGCGATTGCTCATTATGCAGCTGAAGTTGATGAAAAAACTGGAGAAATTAAAGAAAAAATTATTGAAGTTAGGAAAGGCTCAGAACCGGTAAAAGTTTCAAAAAATGAGGTAGAATTTATCGATATTTCTCATTATCAAATTTTTTCTATAGCGACATCGATGATTCCATTTGTTGGGCACAATGAAGCTAACAGAGCTTTGATGGGTTCAAACATGCAAAGACAAGCAGTTCCTTGTATAAATCCAGAGGCTCCAATTGTGGCTACTGGAATTGAAGAAAAGGCTGCAAGATATACTGGAAGAAATTTATATGCTGAAGATGAAGGAGAAATTGTATTTGTGGATGGAGAAAAAATTGAAATAAAACACAAAACAAAAACAAAAAAACATAAACTTATTAATTTTTCAAGAACAAATAACTTTTCCTTATCTCACCAAAGACCGTCTGTTAAAATGGGACAAAAAGTTAGAAAGGGGGAACTTTTAGCCGACAATACATCTTCAGCAAATGGTCAAATTTCTGTTGGAAAAAATATGCTAGTAGCCTTTATGTCTTTTTATGGTTCTAATTACGAAGATGCGATTGTTATTTCCGAAAGAGTTGTTAAAAAATCTAAATTTACAAATATCTATATTAAAGAGTATATTGTGGACATAAGAGATACAAAACTTGGCCCAGAACAAACAACCCACGATATTCCAAACGTCTCAGAAGCAAAAATTAAAAATCTTGACGAAGAGGGAATTATTCGTGTGGGCTCTGAAGTTTCAAAAGGCGATATTTTAGTTGGAAAAATAACCCCAAAAGGAGAATCACAGCTTACCCCAGAAGAGAGACTTTTAAGATCAATTTTTGGTGAAAAAGCAAGAGAGGTAAAAGACACATCGTTAAAATTAAAAGCAGGAGAAAAAGGAAGGGTTATTTCTGTTAAAACTTATGACAGATCTTCGGGAGATGAGTTAGAATCAGGAGTTATAAAGAAAATTTATATTCACGTTGCTGAATTAAGAAATATAAAAGTTGGAGATAAAATGGCAGGAAGATACGGAAACAAAGGAGTTGTTTCAGTGATTTTACCAGAAGAGGATATGCCTTATACAAAAGATGGAGAACCTATCGATGTTGTTTTGTCTCCGTTAGGTGTGCCTTCGCGTATGAACTTAGGACAAATTTTAGAAGTTCATCTTGGCTTAGCTGCTAATACTTTAAATTATCAAGCAATAGTTCCTCCTTTTTCGTCTGCCACAGATGAGGAGATTAAAACTGAATTAAAAAAAGCTGGTTTTTCAGAATCAGGAAAAATAAAACTTTACGATGGTCTCACAGGAGAAGCTTTTTCTCAAGATGTTACTGTTGGATATATGTATATTTTGAAATTACACCATATGATTGATGACAAAATGCATGTTCGTTCGACAGGGCCTTACTCTCTTATAAACCAACAACCACTTGGTGGAAAAGCTCAAGAAGGAGGACAAAGGTTTGGAGAAATGGAAGTCTGGGCTCTATTGGGCCATGGAGCAGCTTACGCCTTAAGAGAAATATTAACTGTTAAATCAGACGATATTTTAGGAAGAGCTGCTATGTACGACTCTATAGTTAAAGGTGAAAACTTTATTTTACCAAATACTCCAGAATCTTTTAATGTGATGTTATCAACCTTAAGAGGATTATCTCTAAGCATAGAAATGGGTGAAAATGAATATGATGATTAATAATTTTAATAAATAATAATATAAAAAGTATGAAAGAATTAAAATTTAAAAATTTCGATTTTCTAGAAATAAAATTAGCCTCACCTGAAGACATTGAGTCTTGGTCTTCTGGAGAAATTCTAAGACCAGAAACAATAAATTATAGAACTCAAAAAAGTGAGAAAGGAGGTCTTTTTGATGAAAGAGTTTTTGGACCTGAAAAAGATTATGAGTGTTATTGTGGGAAATATAAGGGTATTCGATACAAAGGAATAATTTGTGAAAAATGCGGAGTAGAAATCACAAAAGCAATTGTAAGAAGAAGAAGAATGGGTCACATTGAGCTTGCCACACCAGTTTCTCATATTTGGTATTTAAGATCTATTCCGTCTAGACTTGCTACTATTTTAAGTATTCCAGTTTCTGAACTTGAAAAAGTTATTTATTTTTCTTCCTATATTGTTACAAAAGTTGATGAGAAAAAGAAAAAAGAAATTTTAATTGAGTTGGAATCTGAGTATAAGAAAAAAGTAGAAAATATAGATGAAGAAGAAATTTTAGACAAAATAAAAACAGCTTTTTCTAAAGTTAAAAAAGAAATTAATTTAATAAAAGAAAACATTATCTTTGATGAGTTAAATTATGCGAAACTTTCTAGAAAATATGAAAATCTTTTTGAGGCAGAAATAGGAGCTGATGCAATTTATGAAATTTGTAAAAAACTAGATTTAAAGAAAATAGAAAAAGAGCTAGAAGAAACTTCAAGAGAAGCAACTCAAGTAGAAAGAACAAAAATTTTAAAAAGACTAACTTATATTAAACAATTAATAAAATCTGAGGTTAAACCAGAATGGATGTTTTTGACTAAAATCCCAGTTATTCCACCAGCTTTAAGACCAATTGTTTCACTTGGGTCTGGAAGGCACGCATCTTCAGATTTAAATGATTTATACAGAAGAGTTTTAAATAGAAATAATCGTTTAAAAAGACTTATTGAGATAAATGCTCCGGATGTTATTTTAAGAAATGAAAAAAGAATTTTACAAGAAGCTGTGGATGCTCTTATTGACAATAATATGCGTCACAACACTGCTTCTGCTGCAATGTCTAAAGCTCAAAGAAGACCATTAAAATCGTTATCAGATAACATAAAAGGAAAGCAAGGAATTTTTAGACAAAATCTTTTAGGAAAAAGAGTTGACTATTCTGCTCGTTCTGTCATCGTTGTTGGACCTGAATTAAATATTGATGAGTGTGGTATTCCAAAACATATGGCCCTTGAACTTTTCAGACCTTTTATAATTTCAAAATTAATTGAAAATGAGTTTGCACATAATATAAAAATTGCTGGAAAAATGATAGACGATGGAGACGATGTTGTCTGGGCTTATCTTGAGGAAGTTATTGAAGGAAAATATGTTTTATTAAACAGAGCCCCAACTTTGCATAAATTAGGAATTTTAGCTTTCAAACCGATCTTAACAGAAGGGCAATCAATTAGAATACACCCGCTTGTTTGTACTGGATTTAATGCCGACTTTGATGGAGACACAATGTCTGTACATCTTCCAATTTCTCTTGAAGCTCAAGATGAAGCAAAAACCATTATTTCTGCAAGAGAAAATCCTCTTAAACCTGGAAATGGTGACTTAGTAATTTCTTCCAGACTAGATATTGTTCTAGGAACTTACTGGTCAACAAAAATTTTAGATAAAGCTAAAGGAGAAGGAAAGATTTTTTCTTCACCAAACGATGCTATAAACGCTTATGAATTTGGAATTAT
The DNA here is from genome assembly GCA_014237915.1 of Candidatus Paceibacter sp. Lineage (GTDB taxonomy): Bacteria > Patescibacteriota > Minisyncoccia > Phycocordibacterales > JABACC01. Next base: position 41,122 of record JABACC010000013.1, on the reverse strand, counting down.
TGATTTTAGAGCCAAGATAAAAGTTTTGGGGACAGAAACAGATAAATATAAAAAATATCAAAATACTCTTTTTGAAACTACTGTTGGTAGACTATTTTTTAATTCGTATCTTCCAAGCGATTATTCTTTTGTAAATGAAATAATGAATTTGAAAAATGTTTTGGAATTAGAAGAAGACCTTGTTGTTCAATACGGTCTTGAAGGAATCCCTAAAATTTTAGATGATATTAAAAATTTCGGCTTTAAGTACGCCACAAAATCAGGAATAACTTGGGGGAACGATGATGTTGTTGTTCCAGAAAAAAAACCGATCTTTATAAAAGAAGGGGAAGAAAAAATTGCAGAAATTTGGAACCATTACAATGAGGGACTAATTACAAAAGAAGAAAGAAAAAGAAAAAATGTACAAATTTGGTATGAAACAAAGGCTAAAGTAGACGAAGAAATTTCAAAAAGTATGAAAGAAAATTCTTCTGTTTCAGACATTATTAGTTCTGGAGCTCGTGGTAAAAAAGGTAACCTTTCAACGATGGCGGGAATGAAAGGAATTGTTTTAAATGTTTTAAATGAAGACATTGAATCTCCTGTAAAATCTTCAGCAAAGGAAGGCTTAAACCCTTTAGAGTATTTTATTACAACCCATGGATCAAGAAAAGGTCTTTCTGACACTGCTTTAAACACAGCAAAGGCTGGTTATTTGACAAGAAAATTATTTGATGTTTGTCAAGATGTTTTAATTCGAGAAGAAGACTGTAAAACAAAAGAATCAATAAGGGTTTTTACAGACAAAAGCGGAATAGGCCTTTCATTAGCTAAGAATATTAAAGGAAGGTTTTTAGCAGAAGACATTAAAGATCTTAAGGAAAATGTTTTATATAAAAAAGGACATTTCCTTATTCCAAAAGATGCTTTGGATATAGAGGAACTTGGAATTGAAGAAGTTTTTGTGAGATCTCCCGCTTTGTGTAAAACAGGAACTGGAATTTGTCAAAAATGTTACGGAATTGACATGAGTGGAGATGACGTTGTTGATTTAGGGGAAACAGTCGGAACTATCGCAGCTCAAGCTATTGGAGAACCAGGAACTCAGCTTACCATGCGTACTTTTCACTCAGGAGGAGTTTCATCAGAGCAAGGAGATATTACTATGGGTCTTCCACGTGTTGAGGAAATTTTTGAAAAAAGAAAACCAAAGGTACCAGCTGTTATTTCAAAATCAGATGGAGAAATTTTATCAATAGAGGAAGATGGAAAGAAGAAAATTTTAAAAATCTTATCTGAAGACAAAAAAGAAGGAGAAGCTGAGTACTCAATTCCTTACTTAAGAACACCTATCTTTAAAAAAGGAGATATTATAAAAAAAGGAGATATTTTAACAGATGGATCTGCAAATACTGAAGAATTATTAAAATATGCAGGAATTATTAAAACTCAAGATTACATTATTTCTGAATCTGTAAAAATATATGAACTTCAAGGATCATCAGTTTCTAGAAAACACATAGAGGTTGTTATCAAACAAATGTTTTCAAGATCAAAAATAATAAACCCTGGAGATTCTCAATTTTTGATTGGAGATATTATTGAAAACAAAGAAATTGAAGAAGTTAATAAAAACTTAAAAACCGAAGGTAAAAATCTTATTGAATCAGAAATTCTTATTTTAGGAATTACAGAAGTTTCTCTTTCTAGAAAATCATTTCTTTCCTCTGCTTCTTTCCAATACACTATTAAAATGCTAATAAACTCTTCATTAAAAGGGGCTCGAGATAATCTTGAAGGCCTTAAAGAAAATGTTATTATCGGAAGATTAATTCCTGCTGGATCTGGTTTTGAAAATTCAAAAAAATTCAAAAAAATTCAAAAACTTCAAGAAGAATATAATAAAAAAATGGAAGAAAAAGAGTTAAGAAAAGAATTCTAAGATTTTTTTAAAAAATCTGTTATAATCTTTCTGTAATGCCACCTTTAAAAAATTTAACAACCAAAGCAAAAAATGTTATTAAAAAAGCCCACGAGCTTGCTATTGAGCGTGGCCAATCACACATAACTCCAGCACATGTTTTCGCTGCTATTTTAGTACAGGAAGATTCTATTGCAATTTCTGTTTTTGAAAAATTAAAAATCGATTTTAACTTATTAACAGATGTTGTTTTTGATGTTATAGAAAGTGAAACTAATGAAAAATCAGAAACACTTTCTCCATCTTATCAGATGTATATCACTCCAGAGTTACAAAAAATTTTAGAAAATTCTTTTAAGATTTCAAAAACAATGGGTGATAATTTTATCTCCACCGATCATATTTTTTTAGCAGTTTTGGAAAGTAAGGACCCAAACATTAAAGAAATATTAAGAAATTTTGATGTAAATATAAAAAAAGTTTTAAGTTTTTTATCAGAAATTAAAGAGGAAAGAAAAAATTCAAAAACCAAAAAAAGTTATAAAAATTTAACAAAATTTACAAAAAATTTAACTGAGCTGGCTTCAGCAAACAAACTTGATCCAATAATCGGAAGAGATGAAGAAATAAAAAGAGTAATTCAGATTTTATCCAGAAGAACAAAAAACAATCCAGTTTTAGTAGGGGAGGCCGGTGTTGGAAAAACTGCAATAGCTGAAGGGTTGGCTTCTAAAATAGTTTCTGGAGAAGTCCCAGACTCAATAAAAGAAAAACAAGTTTTTTCTCTAGATATGGGTCTTTTGGTAGCGGGAACAAAATTTAGAGGAGAATTTGAAGAAAGATTAAAAAATGTTTTAAAAGAAGTTGAAAGCTCAGAAGGAAAAGTTATTTTATTTATTGATGAACTTCACAATGTGGTAGGTGCTGGAAATTCTGAAGGAGCCATGGATGCTTCAAATCTTCTAAAACCAGCTCTTGCTAGAGGGGAAGTTAAAATAGTTGGAGCAACAACTTTTTCTGAATATCAAAAATATATTGAAAAAGACCCTGCCTTAACAAGAAGATTTCAACTCATTTCTGTATCCGAACCATCAAGGCCAAATGCCATTACAATTTTAAGAGGTATTAAAGAAAAATACGAGCTTTTTCATGGAATTAAAATTACCGACGAAGCACTTTCTTCGGCAGTCGACTTATCCTCTAGGTATTTAACAGACAGACATTTACCAGACAAAGCCATCGACCTTATCGACGAAGCTTCTTCGGCCATGTCAATTTCTCTTGATGACAAACCAGAAGAATTAGAAAAAAAAGATAGAGAAATTTTACATTTAGAAATAGAAAAAAAAGCTATCGAAAACAATACTTCTTCGGAAGATAAAAAAAGATTCAAAAAAATAGAAAAAAAAGTTGAAGATTTAAAAGAAGAATTTCTGGAAATGGAAGTTAGGTGGAAAAATGAAAAAGAAATTTTGTTAACAATAAAAGAAATAAAAACAAAATTAGATAATTTAAAAAAAGAGGCTGAGATTGCTGAAAGTTCAGCAGATTTATCTCAAGCAGCAGAAATAAGATACATACAAATTCCTGTTCTAGAAAAAGAACTTCTGCAAAAAAATAAAGAATTGGGAAAAATTCAGAAAAATAGAAAATTTTTAAAAGGGGAGGTTGGAGCAGAAGAAATTGCTGGAGTTGTATCTCGTTGGACAGGTATTCCAGTTACAAATATGTTAAAAACTGAAGTTGAGAAATTATCAAATATAGAAAATTTTTTGAAAAAAAACATTGTAGGTCAAGACGAAGCTATAAAAAAAATATCTTTTGCTGTAAAAAGATCTAGGGCAGGAATAAGCGATCCTGATAAACCCTTAGGATCATTTCTTTTTTTAGGCCCAACAGGAGTTGGAAAAACTGAGCTTACAAAAAAATTAACAGATTTTATGTTTGACGATGAAAATGCTCTTATTCGTGTAGACATGTCTGAATTAATGGAATCTCATTCTGTATCAAAATTAATTGGATCTCCTCCGGGATATGTTGGTTATGAAAACGCAGGAGGTCTTACAGAAAAAGTAAGACACAGACCTTATTCTGTGGTTTTATTTGATGAGGTAGAAAAGGCTCATCCTGAAATTTTAAATATTTTACTCCAAGTTTTAGATAACGGAAACTTAACAGACTCAAGAGGAAGAATTGTTAATTTTAAAAATACAATAATTATCTTGACTTCAAATATTGGGTCTGAATTTGTAGAAAAAATGCAAAATATCGGCTTTGTGAGCGAGAAAGAAGAAAATGAAAAATATAATTCCATTAAGGAGAAATTAAAAGAATCTGTTAAAAATTATTTTAAACCAGAATTTTTAAACAGATTAGACGAAATAATAATTTTTGATTCTCTAAGTAATGAAAATTTAGAAGAAATTATAAATATTCAAATAAATATTATAAAAAAAAGATTATCAACTAAAGATATTAATTTAGTTTTGTCTAAAAAAGTACTTTCTCAATTAACAAAAGATGGTTATGATCCAGAATATGGAGCTAGACCACTTAAGAGAAAAATTGAGGAAAAAATTTTAAATCCACTTTCAGATATTTTAATTAAAAAAAATATTCAAAATGGAGGAACTTTTAAGGTAGATTTTACCAATGATTTTGTTTTTGATTTTAAAGATAAAACAAGAAGAAAAATAGAATTAAAATCTAAAAAAATAACTGAAAAAATATCTTAAAAAATCTTGCGTTCAAATTTCAATTTGATATAATACTGCCAATTGTTTGTATGTCAGAGAAAAAAGAGTTTAAAAAAGCCATTGTTAGAGAAGCATTACCTAATACTCTTTTTAAGATATCTTTTTTTGATGATGAGGAAAATGAAGAAATCGTTTCTCTTGCTGGAAAAATGAGATACCACAGGATAAGAATTTTGGTGGGTGATAAGGTTGAAATTGACTCTGATCCTTATGGGGGAAGAGGAAAAATTGTCAAAAGATTATAATTATAATTTTATGAAAGTTAAATCTTCAGTAAAAAAAATTTGTGTAAACTGTAAAAAGGTTAAAAGATCTGGAAAACTTTTTGTTGTATGTAAAAAAAATCCAAGACATAAACAAAGACAAGGATAATTTTAATTAAAAATTTTATGAGAATATCAGGTATAACATTAAATAATAATAAAAGAATTGATGTAGCATTAACAGCTGTTTATGGAATTGGAATTTCTAAAGCTAAAAAAATTTTAGAAGAACTAAAAATAGATTTTTCAATAAAAACCAAAGATATTAAAGAAGAAGAAGAGAATTTAATTAGGGGAAAAATTGAATCTGAAAAAACAGAAGGTGTTTTAAAAAGAGAAAAAGCAGGAGATATAAAAAGATTAATAGATTCAGGGACATACAGAGGAACAAGACATTCTAAAAGATTACCATCAAGAGGACAGAGAACAAAAACCAACTCAAGAACTCTGAAAGGTGCTAAAAAAACCATGGGATCAGGAAAAATAACTGTTAGTAAAAAATAAAATAAAATGGGTAAAAAAAGAATTATTACAAAAACAAATAATAACAAAAATTCCGCTTTAAAAAACAGAGCTCTTTCTAAAGCTTCAAAGAAGAAAAAATATGATTCTGGAGTTTTAAATGTTGAATCAACTTACAATAATACACGGGTTTCTTTTATGGATTTTGAAGGCAATTTGGTTTTTGCATCATCTGCAGGATCTTTAGGTTTTAAAGGGGCAAAAAAAGGAACTGCTTTTGCTGCAGCAAAAGCAGGAGAACTAATAGGTGAGCAAGCTTACGGGGTAGGAGTTAGGAATGTCGATATTAAAGTAAAAGGTGTGGGGCAAGGAAGAGAGTCAGCCATAAGAGGTTTTATTTCAAAAGGAATTGATATCTCAGAAATTAAAGATGTGACACCTATTCCTCATAATGGTGTCAGAAAAAGGAAGCCAAGAAGAGTTTAGTTTAATTTATTAATAAAAATATGACAAAAATAAAAAAGTTTAAATTTTGCAGAAAATACGGCTCAGGATTATATGAAAAATGTGGAGGTACACGTTTTTCTTTATCTGAACAAAAAAGAAGAATGAATAGAAAACTAAAGAGACCAAGGCCTTTGTCAGATTATGGAAAAAAATTGTTAGAAAAGCAAAAATTAAGATTTTCCTATGGTTTAAAAGAAAAAGCTCTTTCTGGGTATGTAAACAAATCGTTGGCTTCAGATATTAATACTTTGGAAAAATTATCTCAGTCAATAGAAGCAAGGTTAGACAATGTTATTTACAGATTAGGGTTTGCAAAAACAAGAGCTATGGCTAGACAAATGGTAACTCATAAACACATAAAGGTTAATGGAAGAGTACTAAATGTTCCTTCTTATCAAGTTAAAATCGGAGACATTGTTAACTTTAAAGAGGGAAGTGAAAAAAGTAAAATATATGAAAATGTTAAAAATTTAAACTCTCCAGAAATTCCAAAATGGTTAAGTTTTGATAAAAAAAATATTTCTGGGAGTGTTATAGAAAAACCAAATTACGAATTAATATCACCTTATTTTGATTTCAAAAAAATTATTGAATTTTATACTAGATAAAAATTTAAATAAAATAAATTATTAAAAAATAATAAAAAAAATATGCTTGAGAAAAATATAATATTACCAAAAAAAATAGAAAAAGTTTCTGAGGAAGGAAACAGGGCAGAATTTAAAATAGAAAATCTTTACCCAGGATATGGACACACCTTAGGAAATTCACTTAGAAGAATAATTTTATCATCAATTTCTGGAACAGCAGTCACCTCTGTAAAAATAAAAGGAGTCGATCATGAATTTTCTACAATTAGCGGAGTTTTTGAAGATGTTATAAATATTGTTTTAAATCTTAAAAAAACTATTTTTAAGCTACACACAGAAGAAAATGAGGTTGTTTTAACTCTTAAAAAAAGTGCTTCAGGAAAAATTTATTCAAAAGACATAGAAATTCCTACTCAAGTTGAAATAATTAACCCTGAGAATTATTTATGTGAAATTACCGACAAAGCAAAAGAAATAGAAATGGAAATTGTGGTCTCAAAAGGACTAGGGTACGTTGCAAAGGAAGACATTCAAAAAGAAAAAGTTCAACCCGGTAAAATTATAATGGATACTGCTTTCACTCCAATTAGAAAAGTATCTTACGATGTTCAAAATATGCGTGTTGGCGACAGAACAGACTTCAACAAGATTATTTTAAAAGTTGAAACTGACGGAACTTATACTCCGGAAGAGGTTATCGATAAATCACTTGAAATTATGTTGGAACAAATTTCTAGTATTCGTTCAGGAGCTCCTTTTTCAGAAGAAGATATTTTTAAAAATATAGATAAAGATAATATTTTGAAACAAAAAATAAACGAAGAGGTTTTAGATTTAGAAATTGATAAAAAAATTGATGATTTTCCGTTATCTGAAAGCATAATTTCCAAACTCCAAAGTATCGGCCTAGATACTCTAGAAAAAGTAAAAAATGCTTCAGATAATGAAATCTTATCAATATCTGGATTTGGACAGAAAGCTTTAGATGAAATAAGAAAAATTTTAAGATAAAATAAAAAGTGTATAATATAGCCCTATGAGACATCATAATAAAAATAAAAAATTTGGAAGAGAAAAAGATGCAAGAAAAGCATTGTATAGATCCTTGGCTATCTCACTTGTAGAAAAAGAGAAGATTGAGACAACGGAGACAAAAGCAAAGGCAATAAGACCTTATGTTGAGAAATTAATTACCTTAGGCAAAAAAGAAACTTTGGCTTCAAGAAGACTTTTAATGAAAAAATTAGGAAGTGGAGGAGAGAATGTTTCAAAAAAAATAGTAGAAGAATTATCTAAAAAGTATAAAGATAGAAATGGAGGATACTTAAGAATTATTAAAAAAGGAGACAGGGTTGGCTCAGATGGAGCCCCTGTTGCAATAATAGAATTTGTATAAAATTTTTATGAAAGAATATAATTTAGACGCAAAAAATAAAAAACTAGGAAGATTTTCATCTGAAATAGCGGTTTTATTAATGGGTAAAAATGAACCAGATTTTGCAAGAAATAAAGTTTCAAAATTAAAAATCAATGTCTCAAATCTTTCAGAACTAGATATTTCTCAAAAGAAAAAAGATACAAAAAAATATGATTCATATTCTGGATATCCCGGAGGGAGAAAAGAATTTAAAATGTCTGATATTATTGAAAAAAAAGGGTATGGCGAGGTCTTAAAAAAAGCAGTATTTGGAATGTTGCCAAACAACAGACTAAGAAAAGAAATGATGAAAAATTTAATTATTAAAGATTAAAACATGACTGATAAAAAATTTAGAAATAAAAAAAAAGTAAACAAGAAGAAGGTTACAGAGAAAGTAATTTCAGAGGTTAAAGATTTAGTTTCAAAAAAAAATGGAGAATTTTTTGAAGCTATCGGAAGAAGAAAAACAGCAACAACAAGAGTAAGGCTTTACCCAGAAAAGAAAACAACTTTTTCTATTAACGGAAAAAACCTTGAAGATTTTTTCAAAAATGAAGAGCTACAAAAAAAAGTAAAAGAAGCTCTTGAAGAGCAAAAAGAAAATTTTTTAGTTAGCGCTTATGTTAAAGGTAGCGGTATTTCAGCTCAAGCTGAAGCAATAAGACTAGGTATTTCAAGAGCACTCTTAAAATCTAATCCAGAAAACAGAGCTGTTTTGAAAGAAAAAGGATTTTTAAAAAGAGATCCAAGGTCTGTTGAAAGAAAAAAACCAGGTCTTAAAAAAGCTAGAAAAGCCCCAACTTGGGTAAAAAGATAGACTTTATTATTTAAAATAATTATAAAAATATGGATAAAAAAATTAACGTTTACACAACTCCAACTTGTACTTATTGTAATATGCTAAAAAATTTTTTAGATGAAAAAAATATTGCATATAATAATATTGATGTTTCAGAAAACCAAGAAAAAGCATCGTACATTGCAGAAAAAACAGAACAATTAGGAGTTCCAGTGCTTGAAATTATTCCAGAAGAAGGAGAGACTCAGTACATTGTAGGTTTTGACGAAGAGGGGATTTCAAAAGAATTAGGTTTATAAAAAATAAATTTTAAAAATATATTTTCAAAAAAGAGAGAATTAATTCTCTCTTTTTTGATATAATTATTTTATGAAAAAAAATAAAATTTTTCCAGCAATTTTAGAAAAAGAATTTTTAGAAATAGAAAAAAAAATAAAAAAAATAAAAAAAAACTTTAACTCTGTTCAAATTGATATTTGTGATGGAGAATTTGTTCCTTCAAAAACTTTTGCTTCATCTAAGAGAAAAGATTCTTTTTTAAAAATAAAAAAAGTAACAAAAAATTTAAATTTAGAGCTTGATATGATGGTAAAAAAACCAGAAAAATGGCTGACTTTAGTAAAATTATCAAATGCCGCAAGGGTTGTTTTTCACAAAAAAACAGTTAGGGATTTTTCAGAAATATTTCTTTTTTCCAAAAATGAAAAAATTAACGTAGGACTCGGAGTGCATTTAGATGATAAAAATTCTGAAATTTTAAAAATTCTACAAGAAAATAATTTTAAGTTTATTCAAATTATGGGTATAAAAAAAGTTGGTTATTCAGGAGAAAAACTTTCAGAAGATGTTTATAAAAAAATAAAATTTTTTAGAAAAAATTTTCCAAAATTAGAAATTACAATAGATGGGGGAGTAAAAGAAGAAAATTATCTAAAATTAATAAAGGCAGGAGCTTCTAAGGTGGGGGCAAATTCAATGATATTTAAAGATAAAACAAAAAAATTATTAATTTAAAAATTTTAAATTAAGAATTTTTAAATTTAAATAAGATTTACAATTTTTCTTCTTGAAGTAGAATTGTCAAAATTTTTCTTTCTTTTTGAAGAGAACTCCACCTTTCCATTTTGAAGAGCAAAAAGCGTGTGATCTTTTGCCACACCAACACCTTTTCCAGCCATAACTTTTGTGCCTCTTTGTCTTACAATAACTTGACCTGTTTTTACTTTTTTACCATCAGCTAACTTAACCCCTAAATATTTAGGATTTGAATCTCTAAGTACTCTTGATGATCCTCCTGCTTTTCTATGTGCCATAAATTTATGTTAAAATAATAATAATTAACCACAATTGTATCAAAATTAAAGTAAAAATAAAAGAATTTTTATGAAAAAAATTAGAGAAAAAATACAAATAATTTTTAAAAAAGAAGAATTTTTCCTTATTTTAATATTTTTACTAGCAAATATTTTTTCATTTTTCTTAGGAAAAATGTCTTCTTTAGAACAAGAAAATGCTTCCCTAAGAGAGGTTAACGCTAGCAGTGGGGAAGAAGTACAAGAAATTGTTTATGTAGCCTCAAAAAATGGCTCTGTCTACCATTTACCTTGGTGCTCTGGGGCTTTAAAAATGTCTGAGGAAAATAAAATTTTTTTTGAAACAAAAGATGATGCAGAAAATGATGGATACCGCGCTGCAAAAAATTGTGATGGATTACAATAAAAAATAAATAAGTTTTTTGATTAATTAAATTTATTTTAATAAGAAAAATACATAGCTTAAAATTTATCACTCTGAAAATTAAAAAGGAGGGATGCTTATTTAAAAAATAGAAAAAAGTAGCAGATATAAAACTTAGAGAACACAGAGAATCATAAAAAGGTGAGCGGTATATTTATACTGAATAAGTGTCGCACAATATATCTTTTGCGACATTTGTATAATATATTCTTAAGGCTACTAAACCTTTATACACCATTCTTTTTTAGACTTTCTACAGGTTTGATAGTTTTTTATTTACTCTTACTTTCAAAATACTTAATTTGGTCTCTAAGTATAGCGGCAGTTTCAAAATCAAGCCTTTCTACCGCCTCTTCCATTTTTTTTCTTTTTTGCTTTAAAAATTTTTTTGGAGCTTTTTTAAAAATTCCTTCTTCTATACCAATTTGTTTCTCAAGAATTTTTTGATGTTCTGTTTCCAGAGCTTGTTTGATATCTGAAATATTTTTTTTAATTGTTTTTGGAGTTATATTATTTTTTTTATTGTAAGTTTCTTGAATTTCTCGTCTTCTTTCTGTTTCTGAAATTGCACTTTGCATTGATTTTGTTATTTTATCAGCATATAAAATGACTTTCCCATTTTCATTTCTTGCAGCTCGGCCTATTGTTTGAATCAAAGCAACGTCAGAACGTAAAAAACCCTCTTTATCGGCATCTAAAATCCCAATTAGCTCTACTTCTGGCATATCGAGACCTTCCCTTAAAAGATTTACTCCCACTAAAATATCATATTTTCCAGAACGAAAATCCCTTATAATTTCAATTCTTTCTAAAGTATCAATTTCGGAATGAAGATAAACTGCTTTAATTTTTCTTTCTTTTAAAAAATCAGTTAAATCTTCCGACATTTTCTTGGTTAATGTTGTAGCCAAAATCCGACTTCCCTTTTTGATAATTTTTTCTGATTCTGAAATAAAATCAAAAATTTGTCCTTTATATTTTTCTTTTTTATTTTCTAAAATAGGCCTTATTTTTATTTGCGGATCTAAAAGTCCTGTAGGGCGAATTATTTGCTCTGCAATATTTTCAGATACTTCCCTTTCCCAGCTGCTCGGCGTTGCTGAAACATAAATTATAGGATCAACTTTAGAAAAAAATTCTTCTTTTTTCAAAGGCCTGTTGTCTTTTGCTGAAGGAAGTCTAAACCCATGTTCGACTAAATTTTGTTTTCTAGCTGCATCTCCTTTAAACATTGCGCCAATTTGTGGAACTGTCATGTGTGATTCGTCAATAAAAGTTAAAAAATCTGGCTCTCCATTTTTTTTGTATGGAAAATATGAAATTAAAGTTTCTGGAGGATCACCTGCTTTTTTTCCAGATAAATGTCTTGAATAATTTTCAATTCCGGAACAATATCCAACTTCACGAATCATTGCTAAATCATATTTTGTTCTTCTTTCAAGTCTTTGAGCCTCGAGTAATTTATTATTTTTTTTTAAATAAGCTAAATTTTCTTTTAGTTCTTTTTCAATATTTCTTAATGCCGTTTCTAAAAAGCTGGCATCTGTAATAAAATGTTTGGCCGGAAATAAGAAAAAATTTTTAAGCTCTTCCAAAACAACTCTTGAAACAGGATCAACCAAAAAAATTTTTTCAATTTTATTGCCAAAAATTTCTAAACGAAAAATTTTTTCTTCCGAAACAGGCATAATTTCTAAAATATTTCCAACTAATCTAAATTTTCCGGGTTCTAAATCCGCATTTGTTCTTTCATAAAAAATTTTTACCAAAGATTTTAAAAATTCTCCTCTTTTGAAATCGTCGTTTATAGAAATCAATTTATTTTTTTTTATGTATTCTTTTGGAGATCCTAAACCATAAATACAAGAAACCGAAGCCACAATAATAACATCGTTTCTGGTTAAAAGTGATTGAGTGGAAGCGTGGCGCAACATATCAATTTCTTTGTTTATTTGAATTTCTTTTTCAATAAATGTGTCTGTAGCTGTAACATAAGCTTCTGGTTGATAATAATCGTAATAAGAAACAAAATAATGAACTTTATTTTTTGGAAAAAATTCTTTAAATTCCTGAGCAAGCTGGGCGGCCAAAGTTTTGTTGTGAGCAATAACAAGAGCTGGTTTTCCAGTTTCTGCAATTAAATTCGCCATTGTAAAAGTTTTTCCAGTTCCTGTGGCACCATGAAGAGTTTGATGAGTTTTTTTTTCTTTCAAGCCTGAAAGTAAAGATTTTATAGCTTTTTTTTGATCCCCTGCTGGTTTAAATTTAGAATTTAGTTTAAATTTATTTTTCATTTAGAGATTATATCAAAAATTAAGGAAAAAAATTTTTATAAAAAAGGCGAACAAAGTTATTGTTCGCCTTTAGGATCCTTACGATACAACCATTTTCTTGGTCTACTACGAAGTCTTCTTGAAGTACCTAAAAATAATTGATTTTCAGTTACAATTTTTCTGTGATAAGCCGAACCTTCTATTACTGAAGTGATCCAGTCTTGGTCTATTGAAACATTATTTCCATTACTGTCATAATAATGACGACATGGTCTAACACTGTTTGTCGTTAACATAAAATCCTCCTATTTATCTTTACAGCACTTGTTTGTAAAAAGATATTAAACTCATTAATAATATCTTTTCCATTTAAATAATCTTGGTTTTCAGGCAAGCTGTTTTTAAATTTATTCAATAGCAATATCAAATCTTTATCCCCCTTAACACTTATCTTGTGACCCCATAAAAGACCTTTTGTTATTGGATGCGCTACCAATTCTCCCATTGTTATTCTCCTTTCAATCTAATTAGATATTATAATATTTTTTTTAAATAATCAAGTTTTTTAATTAAAAAATTATGTTAAAATTTTTTTTATGAAAGAAGCTATAAAAAAAGAAAATTTAATCTGGTTAGATGCAGAGTTTACCGGCCTTGATTTTAAAAAAGATAAAATTGTGGAAATTGCTATAATTATTACAGACAAAAAATTAAAAATTTTAGCCAAAAAAAGCCTTGTTGTAAATTTACCAGAAAAAGATTTAAAAAAAATGCAAAAAACTTTAAAAAAAATGTCTCCTGAGGTTGCTGAAAAATTTGAAAAAAGTTTTTCAAATCTTGAAATAAAAAGCAGAAAATCAAAATACGATACAAAAAAATCTGAAAAAATATTTTTAAATTTTTTAAAAAAATATTGTCTAGAAAACTCCTCGCCTCTTTGTGGAAATTCAGTTTGCTCAGACAGAAGAATGCTTGCAAAAGATATGCCAGAGCTTGAAAAATTTTTTCACTATAGAAATTTAGATGTTTCTAGTTTAAAAATTTTGGCTCAAAAATGGCAAGAAAAGAAAGTTTTTAACAAAAAAAAAGAAAATCATCGAGCTTTGGACGATGTTTTAGAATCTATAGAGGAGCTAAAATACTATAGAAAAAATTTATTAAAAAGTTAATTAAAAATAAAAATGTTTAAAAACATAAACGGAAAAGAAAATTTAATCAGATCTGAACTTTCAGCTATTTTACTTTTTTTATTTTTTGCAGTTTTTTTTACCTTATTTTTTTATCAGAAAAATATTATAGAAAAAAACAATGTAGAGCTTTCTCAAAACTATTCTCAGATAAGAGAACTTTTACAAATTCAAAAGTCTTTCGAAAAAGAAATTTTTGATACGAAAAATAAACTTGAAAAATATATTGAAAATTACGATGAGTTAGAAGAAGATTTTGATAAAATTGACGATGATTTGGATGATTTAAAAGACGCGGTTGAAACTGCTCAAAAAATTCAAAATACCGACCCAGAGCTTTTGCAAAAATATTCTAAAGTTTATTTTTTAAACGAACATTATGTTCCAGAAAAATTAAGAAAAATCGACGAAGATTATTTACTTTTTCCAGAAAAAAATATTGAAATTCATTCTGGAGTGAGGGATTTTTTGGAAAATTTATTGGAAGATGCAGAAGATGAAAATTTAAATTTAAAAATTTTGTCTGCCTACCGGTCTTTCGATTTTCAGGAAGCTTTAAAAGATGTTTATACTCAAAATTATGGAAGTGCGGCTGATAATTTTTCAGCTGATCAAGGTTTTTCAGAACACCAGCTTGGAACTTCTGTAGACTTTACAACTTCTAAAATAGCTTCATCGTTAATCGGTTTTGAAAATACTGAAGAATATTTATGGCTTTTAGAAAATGCTTATAAATACGGATTTGTTCTCTCCTACCCAAAAAATAATATTTATTACGAATTTGAACCTTGGCACTGGAGGTTTGTGGGAGAAAAATTAGCAAAATATTTAAACAGAAAAGATTTAAATTTTTATGATTTAGAGCAAAGAGAAATTGACGAATATGTAGAATTCTTCCTTGATGATTAATTTTTAAAAATATTTTTTAAAATTAGAAAATTATTTATGATACGGATGATTGTTTAAAATTGTGTAAGCTCTGAAAATATTCTCAGCTAAAAGCAGGAGCGCTAAATCGTGAGCGAAAGTTAGCTTTGAAAGTGAAAATAAAAAATTTGCCTTTTTTTTAAATTCATCAGAAAAACCTTCAGCTGGTGCAACTACAAAAAAAATCTCACTCTCCCCTTCTATTTCTTTTTTTTCTAAAAAATTTGCAAATTCTTCAGAAGAGAAATTTTTTCCCGTAGCTTCCAAACAAACTAAATATTTTTTTTCTGTTTTTTCTAAAATTTTTTTTTCAAAAAATTTATCATTTTTTAAAATTATATGTTCTGCTTTTTTAAAATAATTTATCTTTTTTAAATAGTTTTCAAAAATATTTTCAATATCACTATTTATTTTTCCTACAGATAAAATTTTTATTTTCATAAATAATTTTTTAATCTTGAAAGAGTTTCTTCTTTTTCTAAAATTTCTGCTAAAACAAAAGGATCTGGAGATTTTTCTGCTCCTGATAAAATTGTTCTAAACGGGTGCAAAACAGAACCGCGGCCAAGCTCCCCACTCCAATCCCACAAAATTTCTTTTATTTTTTTTGCATTAAAATTTTCTTCTGAAATTTCTTCTAATTTTTCATAAAGCTCTTTTAAAATTTTTTTAGTTTTTTCGTCTCCATCATCTTTAAAATTTATTTTAATATTTTCTAAATTTGGTTTTTGAAAAAAATAATCAAACTCGCCCGCTTTTTCCATTTCTAAAATTTCTGAAAATTTAGAAACTCTCTCTTTTAAAACAAGGGAAATTATTTTTTGACCTTTTGGAGAATTAAAATTTTCCAACATTTTTTCTGACAAAAAATTAAAAACATTTTTTTTATAATCTTCGTCCGAAAGCCGGCTCATCCAATATTTATTTATAGAATCTAATTTTTCATATGAAAATTTAGCTGGAGATTTATTTATATTTTCTATTGAAAATTTTTCCATTAGCTCTTCTTTTGAAAAAAATTCTTGCTCTTCCCCTCCTCCTGGATTCCAGCCTAAAAGAGCTAAATAGTTAAAAAGAGATTCTGGTAAATATCCATCTTTTTCAAATTCTGGCCAAGAAACTGCACCATGTCTTTTTCCTAATTTTTTTCCATCTGAGCCAACAAGTAATGGTAAATGTGCATATTCTGGAATTTCCCCCCCAAGCGCTTCTATGAGCAAAATTTGGCGTGGTGTGGAGGTTATGTGATCTTCTCCTCTGATAATGTGCGAAATTTCTGATTCAATGTCGTCAACAACAACTGTCAGGTGGTAAATCGGATTTTCCAAAGAGCGTGCAATAACAAAATCTCCAAAATCAGAAGTATCAATTTCTATTTCGCCTCTAATTAAATCATTGAATTTTATTTTTTTATTTGGATTTTTAAATCTTATAACTTTTTCTCCGCTTCCATCTTGAGACTCTTCTGCAAAATATGCATTTTTATTTTCGATTAATTTTTCTAAAGCTTTTTGGTAAATTTCTATTCTTTGAGATTGCCAAGTTGGGCCAAAATCAAAATCCAAACCAAGAGTTTTTAAGGTATTTAAAATAATTTCTTCATATTTTTTTTCTGATCTTTCTTTGTCGGTGTCTTCAAATCGCAAATAAATTTCTCCATTATTTTTTTTTGCAAAAAGATAATTAAAAAGAAATGATCTTATATTTCCTATATGTAAATTTCCTGTTGGAGACGGAGGAAATCTTACAATTATTTTTTTATTCATTTTTAAATTATAACAAATAAAAAAAACTTTGTATTTATTTTTATAAATATTAAAATATGCTTAATATCGTGAAAGATTATGATATTAAAAATTAAAAATTAAATTAAAAAAAATGAATTCAAAAAAAAATATATCCATAATTATTGTTATTTTAATAATTATTTTAGGAGCATTTTATTTTTCTGGAATGGAAGATATGCACTCAGAAAATGACAACGACGATCACGGACATGAAAATGAAAATTCAGAAAATGATGAGCATTCTCATAGTGATTTTTCACAAAAAGAAACTGCGCTGGCTATTGTAGATACTCTTATTAGCGACTATGAAATTGTAGCTACTTCTGAAATTATTGAAAATATATCTCAAGGTTTTTATGTTGACGGACAAGTTTATGCTTTTGCTTTGGAGAATGAAATTATTATTGCACACCCAAACAGAAAAGATTTGGAAAATACAAATATTACAGAACTTGTTGATATAAGTGGTTTTAATTTCGGAGAAGCTTTGGCTCTATCAACAGAAGAAGGAACTTGGACTGACTATGTTTTTACCTTACCTGAATCAGCTGAGTTAGCAGATAAATCAACTTATTGTCAAAAAGTTGATTCTTATATTTTCTGTGCTGGATACTACGAAGGTTAAAATCTAAAAATAGAAAAAATAAAAAAAATGCCGAAGGCATTTTTTTTATTTTTTTATTTAAAAAATAATTTCTAAAAATATAAATTATTTTCCCATCATTATTTTCTGAAGCTCTCCTTGGTGTTTTCTCATTACCTCCATTGAAGCTGCCATTTCTCCTTTTCCAGCTTTTTTTAATTCTTCAATTTCTTTAGCAATGTTTTCAAAAAATTCTGGATTATTAGAAAAAGCATTTTTTATAGATTCTTGTTGCTCTGGAGGTAAATTCCCCAGTTGCTTTTCCATCATTTTTTCAACAGCTTTGCCTTTTATTTTGTCTTTTATTTTTCCAAACATTTTATTTTTTATTAAATTAATATATTAATTTCTTTTGTGTTGCATTCTAAAATTCCTGAATTAACAGGAAATATTTCTTTTTCCCCATCTTCTTTTTTCACAACAACATCTCCTTTTTTTAAAAAAGTTAAAATTGGAGAATGTCCTGCTAAAATTTCCATATCGCCAGAAAAAGCAGGAACATAAACACTTCCGTTTTTTATTTTTTCTTCATATAAAATTCCATTTAAGGAGTGTATTTTTAGAATCATAAAAATATTATAACATAGGAAAAAATAATAAAAATTTTTCTCAAGCTAAAAATAAGGTTTTTAGGAGAAATACACAGAAAAGTCACAGCGCTATCCAAAGAAAACAAAAAGGAAAATTTTATTTTTTTAATTTTTTATTTAAAATAAAATCATGTCAGAAGAAATTTCAAATTTAAAATTACCGCCACAAAATATAGACGCAGAAAAAGCTCTTTTAGGTTCAGTTTTAATTAAAGGTGATTCGCTTTATGAAGTTATGGAAATTTTATCACCAGAAATTTTTTACTCAGAAAAACATAAAATAATTTTTGAATCAGTTTTGGATTTATTTTCTAGAAACGAACCGATAGATCTTTTAACACTTTCTTCAAATTTAAAAGATAAAAATCAGCTTGAAAATGTGGGAGGAGATTTATATTTAACCGAGCTTACTCAGGCAGTTCCCTCTTCTGCAAATATTGAACATTACGCAAAAATTGTTTTAGCAAAATATATAAAAAGAAAATTAATTGGAGCTTCGGAAAAAATTTCAGCCATTGGTTTTAACGAAGAAATAGACTCAGAAAGTTCCATCGATGACGCGGAAAGAGTTATTTTTGAAATTTCCCAAAAAATTGGATCTGGAGAATTTGCCCACATTGAAGATACTTTAAAAAATGCTTTTGAAAGACTCGAAAAACTTCAAGATGGAAGCTCAAGCTTGCGTGGTGTTCCAACTGGTTTTTCCTCTCTTGATTCAAAACTTTCCGGTTTTCAAAAATCAGATTTAATAATTTTAGCAGCAAGGCCGTCAGTTGGAAAAACCTCTCTTGCTCTAGATATTGCAAGAAAAGTTTCAGTGGATGACAAAAAAACAATTGCCTTTTTTTCTCTTGAAATGAGTAAAGAGCAATTAACAGACAGGCTTCTATCTGCTGAAGCAAGGGTTGATGCTTGGAAGTTAAGAACAGGAAATTTAAACGATGAAGGAAGAGAATTTTCCGCCCTTTCAGACGCAATAGGAAGGCTTTCAGAAGCTAAAATTTTTATAGACGACAATTCTTACAACAATGTTTTAAAAATGAAATCAGCTGCAAGAAAGCTAAAAAGAAAACACAATTTAGATATGATAATTGTTGATTATCTTCAACTAATGGCACCAACAAGAACAGGGCCAAATACAAACACCGTGCAGGAAGTTACAGACATTTCAAGAGGTTTAAAACAGCTTGCAAAAGAGCTTGATGTTCCTGTTATTGCTCTTTCTCAGCTTTCTAGAAATATTGAACACAGAGGTGAAAATGCCCAGCCAAAACTTGCTGATTTGCGAGACTCTGGATCAATCGAGCAAGACGCTGATGTTGTGATTTTTATTCATCGTGACAAATCAGAAGATGAAGACAAAAGACTTGATGCAAATGTAAAACTAATTATTGAAAAACACAGAAATGGGGCAACAGGAATTGTGGAACTTTATTTTGACGAGAAAAAAACTTCTTTTTCTGAAATTGATAAAAACAAAATTTCAGATTTTGAAGTTTCAAAACCTGACAACGATTTTGATGAATTTTAAATTTAGAAAAATTAGAAAAAGAAAACCGAGGCAAAAGCCTCGGTTATTAATTTTTATTTTAAATCAGTTTTTTCAAACTAATTTAAAATTTATATGCGATTCCAAACATGGCAGTGGTTTTTTTGCCACCGTCACTGACCAAAAAGTCTTGGCTGATTTTAACAGAAATCCCAGTTTCTGGATCGCTCCAACGGGCATAGAGAAGGGCGAAGTCATCGCCTCGAAGGAATCTTCTTCCAGCCACGCCAGAGATTTCAAACCCTGCTCCAATATCTTTGGAGGCTTTAAAGATATATCCATTTACACCTCCTTTGTTTGGTGCATTAAATTCTACTTTGAATTTAATGCCTCCCCTAAGGGTTTCTATTTTGGCGAAAGTAATATCAAAATCTTTAATGTTGTAGATCCCCAGTGAGAGTGCAGAATTCTTATCCGGGGAAAACGTCGCAAGAAAATCATTCTCGTAACAACCATCCTCCGAATTACCCCGCATACTTCTCTGGCTCCAAGCACTAAGTGTCAGTTTGCCACCAACACTCTTTTCAGCCCACGCGGATATGCATGGGTTGTTTGAAACCTGAACTCCTCCATCGGTTACAAAACCATATGTAAGAGTGAGCCCACCTGAAAAATCAGCGTTTGCTGGCAAAGAAATTGCTAGAGTTAGAATTCCAGCCATAACCGCTGATATTTTTGAAAAATTTTTCATTTTTTTTTCCTTTTTAAAAGATCATTTAATGATCAACTATTAATCATTTTCATTTTTCACTCTGATTAAAGTATACTTATTTTTTAATAAAAGTCAAATATTTATTTTACTTTTTATTTTTTCTGGTCTAAAATAATTTTTCCGTCTGAAAGCTCAGTTAGTCTTGTTCCCCTATTTTTGTAAATTTCTTCGTGAGTTATAGAAATTATGGTGATTCCTTTTTTATGTAGTTTCCCTCTTTAAATTTTTTCAGAAATATTTTTAAAAAACATTTTCATATATTTAACTTTTATTTAAATTATTTGTGTTAAAATTTTAAAATGAAAGAAAAAGAAGATTTAATAAATTTTTTCTCAACTTTTCCGGGAATTGGTAAAAAACAAGCCGAAAGATTTACTTATTTTTTAGCTTACAAAGATAAAAATTTTATAGAAAATTTTATAAATACAATTTCATCTTTTTCTGAAAAAAAATCTTTATGTTTGTCTTGTAATAGATTTTTTTTATCTCAAAATAAAAATTGTCATATATGTTTAGATTCAAAAAGAGAAAATGGAAAAATATTAATTTTGGAAAAAAATGCTGATTTTGAAAATATTGAAAAAGTAAAACTTTGGTCTGGAAAATATTTTTTAATTGGAAAAAATTTAAAGTTAACAGAAAAAAAATCAGAAGAAAAATTAAACTTAAAATCACTTTTTAAAAAAATTGAAAGCGGAAAAATTTTTGAAATTACGATAGCTTTGCCATTAACCCCTGAAGGAGAATTTACAAAAGACGCAATTAAAGAAATTTTATTTCCATATCGAGAAAATTTTGGTTTTGATATAAAAGAACTTGCTCGTGGAATTTCTTTAGGAGCTGAAATAGAATACTCAGACAAAGAAACTTTGAAAGAGGCTTTTAAGAATCGAAAGTAAGATTTGAGCTTTAGAAAAAATTTTAAAAAAAGAGTGCGCCCCTTCGGGGCGCACTCTTTTTTATTTTTAAAATTTTTCAAAATTAATCATGAAAACTTTGAATTGTATTTATTATACATTCATCGTGTTCTTCGTGTTCATATTGTTCGCATAATTCAAGTTCTTCTCGTTCTTCTTTTCTGTGTTCAAGACATTCTTGAATTTCAAGTGCATCAGAATTTTCAAGATAACAACTTTCATCATTGTGTGATTCTGAGATAATAACATCAGCAATCACTTCTATACAAAAATCATGTCTTAAATGATCAAGTTTTTCACATTGTTCAAAATCTCTATCTACTATTCCTTTTTCAATAACGGCTTTTTCAAAACAAACATCTTTTTTTGTGATATCTTCAAGTTCAGAACAGATACGTTCATCAGCACTAGAAACTGCCAAGTGAATAATAAACTCTTCCTT
This sequence comes from Candidatus Paceibacter sp., assembly GCA_014237915.1. Lineage (GTDB taxonomy): Bacteria > Patescibacteriota > Minisyncoccia > Phycocordibacterales > JABACC01. The sequence continues at coordinate 19,658 of JABACC010000013.1, read as the reverse complement.
ACAACTTTCTTTTTGTCTTTCGTCTATAAAATCATTACAAATTTCTATATTTTCCTCAATATAAAGTCTTTCATAAACAAGCTCTGATTGACAATTTCTGACAGTGTCGTAAGCGCAAGATTCAAATTTTGGATTATTTAAATAATATTCATCAACATCGTCATAAATATCATCAATTCCCGCGTGCTCTTCCTTGTGAACGTCTTCTTCTAAATGAAGATAGTTATTTATTAAGAGAAAAATTATTATAAAAACATAAATTCCTTCCCTCAAATATTTATTATTGATAAAGTTCATATAAATAGTATGTTAACAAAATTTTTAAAAAATACAATAAGTTATCCCCTATTCTATAATATTTTTTTCGTTTAAATATTTTTGTAAAACTTTTGGAATAATTATTTTTCCATCTTCTGTTTGAAAATTTTCAATTAAAGAGACTAAAATTCTAGGAGTTGGGATTGCGGTGCAATTTAAAGAGTGTGCAAAATTATTTTTTCCATCTTCGTTTTTATATTTTATGTTAAATCTTCTTGTTTGAAAATCATGAAAATAAGATGCTGAAGAAATTTCTCTATATTTATTTTCTGCAGGAACCCAAAGCTCAATGTCATATTTCTTTACTTGCCCTAAGCCCAAATCTCCACCACAATTTAAAACTGTTCTGTAAGGAATTTCTAAAGATTCAATAAATTCTTCGGTGTTTCTATTAATTTGTTCGTGTATCTGGACTGTTTTTTCATGTGAAGCTTCACATAAAACAATCTGCTCTAATTTAAAAAATTCATGAACTCTGATTAAACCTTTCGTATCTTTTCCGTAAGATCCAGCTTCTCTTCTGTAGCAAGGTGAAAAGGCTAGAAATTTTTTTTCTCCATTTTCTAAATTTATAATTTCATCTCTATAGTAAGCCATTACCGCAACTTCAGATGTTCCAGCCAAATAATCATTATCTTGAGTTTTGTAAGTATCTTCTGCTTCGTTTGGTAAATGTCCTGTTCCGTAAAGATTTTCTTCTCTAACGATTGTGGGTGTTATCATCGGTTCAAAACCTTTTTTTAGAAAAAAATCATTAGCATAATTCCAAATAGCCCAGCAAAGTCTGGCTCCATCATTTTTTAAATAATATCCACGAAAACCATGAACTTTAGATCCTCTTTTAAAATCGACCATATCTAAATTTTCCATAATTTCAATATGAGATTTTAAGGAAAAAGAAAAATCTTTTTTCTCACCCCAAGTTTTTATTTCTAAATTTTCCTGATCTGATTTTCCTTCTGGAACTGTTGGGTCTGGAACATTTGGAATTTGCAACATTATTTTTTTCCACTCTTCTAAAATTGGTTTTTCTTTCTCTTCCAAACTTTTAATTTTTTCTTTAATTTCAGAAACTTCTTTTATTAAATTTTCTCGCTCCTCTGTTTCTGCTTGTGAAATTTTTTCAGAAAAAATATTTTGTTCAGATTTTAAGTTATCTAAATTTTTTTGGATTTCTTTTCTTTGATCATCTAAAAAAACAAGTTTATCAAAATCAACTTCCACGTGTTTTTTTTTAGCTCCAGCTTTTACAAGTTCTAAATTTTCTCTAATAAATTTTATGTCTAACATTTTCTATAATTTTTTTTTAATTTTTTGGCGGATTTTGCTTCGCAAAATCCGCCAAAAAATTCTTTCCTTAATTCTCTCCTTTTTCAATTATTTTTGCAAGCTCAAACATTTTTGTTTCTTCGTTAAAATCTCCTAAAATTTGTAAACCCGATTGAAAATTATTTTCAATTTTCCCATTTGGAATAGAAATTGCAGGATTTCCAATAATATTTGAGCTAACTGTAAAAATATCTTCCAAATACATGGAAACCGGATCGTCTGTTTTTTCTCCAAATTTAAAAGGTGGATTTGGGCAGGTTGGAAGTATAATTCCATCTAAATCTGAAATTTTCTGAGAATATTCTTCTTTAATTTTTTCTCGAAGAGAAATTGCTTTGTTGTAATATTGATCAGAATACCCAGCTGAAAGAACATAAGCTCCGAGCAAAATTCTTCTTTTTGTTTCTTCTCCAAAACCTTTTCCTCTTGTTTTAAAATATTTTTCTGTGATATTAGAAAAATCTTCAACTTGAAGCCCATAACGAATTCCGTCAAACCTTGCCAAGTTTGTCGAAAGTTCAGCAGGCATTAAAATATAATAAATTGGTAAAGTGTAATCAAAAATATCTAAATCAATGTCAACAATTTCAAAACCCTCTTTTTTAAATTTTTCTACAGAATTTTCAAAATTTTTTAAAATTTCTGAATTCACATTTTTTAAAAAATTTTTAGGAACGCCAATTTTTTTCTTAAAAGAAACTTTTTCTTCAAAACTAATTTTTTCAAGCGCTGTCATATCTTTTCCGTCTTTTCCTTGAATAAAATCTAAAACAATTTTATTGTCTTCAACATTTTTTGAAATCGGAGAAATTTGGTCTAAAGAAGAACCCATCGCCACAGCTCCAAATCTTGAAACTCTTCCGTAAGTTGGTTTTGATCCCACCAAAGATGTGTAGCAAGCTGGCTGGCGCACAGATCCGCCCGTGTCTGTCCCTAAAGCAACAAGCGCCATGTTTGCAGAAACTGCAGCGGCCGAGCCACCAGAAGTTCCTCCGGGAACAAATTCTTTATTTAATGGATTTTTTGTGGGTGAATATGCAGAATTTTCAGTTGAAGACCCGCAAGCAAATTCGTCCATATTTGTATAACCCATTAAAATAGCTCCGGCTTTTTTTAATTTTTTTATAACAGATGCGTTGTAAGTTCCGGTGTAATTTTCTAAAATTTTTGATCCGCAATTTGTATTTTTTCCCAAAATTAAAATATTAGCTTTTATGGCAATTGGAATTCCAGTTAAAAGAGTTTCTTTTTTTTCTTCAAACATTTTTTGAGCTTTTTCTGACTGCTCTTTTAAATCTTCAAAAACAGATAAAAAAATATTTAAATCTTTGTTTTTTTCATCTATATTTTTTTTGTAAGCAGAGATAATTTCAAAAATTTGCACTTCCCCACTTTTATATTTTTGATGTAATTTTTGGATATCTAAATCTTCTAAATTTAAATTCATAAAAAGAATTTTAACATATTTGAAATTTTTAAAAACTTACAAAAATTAAAATTTTAAAAATATTTTAAAAAAAACTTGCTTTTTTTTAAAAAAAGTATAAAATTCAATATAGTGTTCCTCTTCCCGAGATAGGTTGAGTTGGTCGAGCTACTTTAAATTAAATTATTTGCTTCTCCTAAGCAAAGATATTTTTTTTAAAACAATAGTAGATTAAGCTTCGTGCACTTGATCTCGCTCCCCCACCTATCTCTAGCCCCGATGTGCATTAAGCACATCGGGGTGTTTTTTTTATTAAAAAAAATTGAAGTTAAGGTTGAAATGAAAAGAAAAATTGCGGAGCAATTTTTCACCCTAAATGTTATAATCAAAAAATGTCAGAAAAAATAAAGCCAGAAATAAAAATAGAAAATAAATTTTTTTTCTCTTCTAAGGAATACTGTGCTTTTATAAACAAAATAAAAGATGACGGGTTCGGCAAAATAATCAAAAAAAAATCTGAGGATGACAAAAAATGGAAAAATGAAGAATATATAAGGGAAATTAATAGTTCTATAAAATTTTTAAAAAGTAACGAAAAAGAATTTATAGAATTTATTAATATTCATTTTATTTTAAATGATTTCTTTGAAGGATTCGATGTGGGATTTATATTTAATGATTCACTTAGCCTTAACAAAAAAATAAACGCTCATGATTTCGATCTAGAAACACTAAAAGAAAATATAAAAGAGTCATCTCCTATTGATTTTATTCTCCGTAATAATGAAACAGAAAAAGAAGAAAATTATCAAATCAAAAGATATACTGAAGAATATAATAAAAATAATACTTTAGAAAATTCTCTTAAAAAAATTGTGGAAAAATATAAACACATAGGAAACTTAAATATTGTAGTTGTCTTGGAATATTTAGAAAATAAAAATATCAAAAAAAAGGAAATACAAGAAGAAATTAATTCAATTTTAAAAAATAATTCAAAATTTAATGGTAATATTTATTTGATGTATTCCGAAAAATTACTTAAAGTATTTCCTTAAGTTTTTAATTTATGAAGAGGTGGTTGTCTCTTCCAAAAATATTATTAATAGTTTTATTTTGGCTTATTGGTTCTTCAGCGAGAAGATTTCATAGGAAATAATTTGTGTGAGGATTTTGCGAAGCAAAATCCGTTAATATTTAAATTCACAAAAAATTATTTTTTAAACAAACTTCTTACAAAAAGTTTTGCGGTGGATTTTTGAAATTCCGATTTTTGCAATTGCTTTTCTGTGCTCTTTTGTGCCGTAACCTTTATTTTTTTCGAATTTATATTCGGGAAAATTTTTAGTGATTTTTTTCATATATTCGTCTCTTTTTACTTTTGCTGTCACCGAAGCGCAAGAAATTGAAAAAATTTTCCCGTCTCCTCCGATTATTGTTTTTTGGTTTTGATATTTTTCTGGAGCTTTTAAAGATCCATCGAGAAAAATTTGGAAGTTTTGGGGCGGATTTGCCGAAGGCAAATCCGCATCTTTTAAAATTTTTTCTAAACCTTTTTCTATCATTTTTTTCAAACACTTAGAAAGACCAAATTTATCAATTTCTAAAGCGCTACAAGAAAAAATTTCTGCAAAAACTTTTTTTTCTTTTTTTAATTCTGAAATTTTTTCAAAAAAAACCTCCCTCTTTTTTTCTGAAATTTTTTTCGAATCATCAATGTTTTCTAAAATTTTTTTCAAATTTTTTTCCTCATTTTCAAAATATCCAAAAACGCAAATATACATTGGCCCCGCAAGTGGCCCTCTTCCAACTTCGTCTATTCCTACAATAAAATTTTTATTCATTTTTAAAAAGTTTTGAAACTAAAAATTTTATAGCCTCTTGATGTTTTTCTGTTTTCTCCTCTTCAATAAAAATTGTTAGCTCCGACAAAAGCTCCCACATTATTTCCTCTTTAATTTCAAAAAATCTTAAAGGCAAATTATTTATTTCACAAGATCTTAAAAAAGTAGCCACTGAAGTTCTTTTATTTCCGTCTGTAAAAGGATGGTCTTTGATAATAAAATACATATAAGCCACTGATTTTTCTTCAGGCGAAGCATAAATTTCTTTACCAAAATGAGAATTATTTACACTATAACAAAGTGCATCAACGTTTTTCTGAGCTTTTTCAGTTATTGGAAAATCTATGTGCCCTTCTGAAACTAAACTATTGTATAGATTTAAAATATTTTCTGATTCTGTCGGTTGAAATTTTTTTCTCTCCTGTATCATGTTTTTTTAGATTCACAAAAACTTTATCGTATTTTTTAACAATTTTTAAGTTTATTTTCTTTCCAGAATTATTTTTTATTAAAATTTTTCCAATAAGTTTTTTCATAACCTAATTATATACTTATTTTTGTTTTAAATAAAATTTTCCAAAAAAATATAGCCTGTGCTAAGATTAATATTATTATCATAATTAAATTAAAAAATGACAAAAGAAATTAACACAGATTTTCCATTTGAGTCAAAGTTCGTTCAAATAAATGGAAGTAAAATTCATTATATAGAAGAGGGTGAGGGTGATCCGATTTTATTTTTACACGGAAACCCGACTTCTTCGTATTTATGGAGAAATATTATCCCTTATTTAAAAAATCAAGGAAAATGTATTGCTCCTGATTTAATTGGAATGGGGAAATCAGATAAACCAGACATAAATTATGGTTTTTTTGAATCTTACGATTATGTTGAAAAATTCATAGAAGAAAAAGGTTTAAAAAATATTACTTTAGTTATTCACGATTGGGGCTCAGCTATTGGGTTTCACTATGCAAAAAACCATCCAGAAAATGTTAAAGGAATTGCCTTTATGGAATCAGTCTACAGAATTAGAGCTTTTTCTGAAATGCCAAAAGGTATGATTTTACCTTTCAAAATGATTAGAACTCCTTTTATCGGTTGGGTTATGATTTGTGTTTTTAATATGTTTGTAAAAAATATTTTACCAAAAGCAATTTCAAGAAAATTAACTGAAAAAGAAAAAGAAATTTATGCAGAGCCTTACAAAACTATAAAAAGCAGAAAACCTCTTATGGTTTGGGCTCGAAATATTCCATTTGATGAAAAACCAAAAGATGTTCACGACGCAATGTCTGCTTGGGAAAAATGGCTTCAAGAAACAAATATTCCAAAACTTTTTCTAAACGCCACTCCGGGAATGGTTATTCCAGATACCGAAGAAGAGTTGCAAAAAATTAAAAAACTTCCGAATTTAGAAATTGTAAAAATTGGAGAAGGTCTTCATTTTGTGCAAGAAGATCAACCAGACAAAATCGGAGAATCAATTTCTTCTTGGTATAGAAAAATTAATGAAAATTAATTTTATTAAAAATTTAAATTAAAAAATTATGTTAAATATATTAAAAAAAGAAAATATAAAATTCCCTTTATGGTTTGAGATAATAAACTGGTTTGTTATATTTTCAAATGTTTTTGTTTTCGGGATTTTTGCTCTTTTGGCTCCCCTTTTTGTTTTCCCTCACTCGGTAGCTTCAGCAATTTTTCCAATTCATTTTCTTGCTGCAAGGCATATTGCTTTTGGAATTGTAATGATCTATGGAGTAATCAAAAAAAATCCAATAGTCTTATTTGCATGTTATTCAATTTTTTTCATTATTGCAATTTTAGATGTGGTTTTATTAGCTCTTTATGGCTACTACATTCCTTTTGTAGAAAGTATTGTTCCGGGAATTTATTTTCCCTTTAACTTTCTTTTAGCGATGGTTTTATTTTTAATTCCAATGGGAATTTGTTTAACTTATATAACAAAATTTATTAAAAAAAAATAACTAAAAAATAAGTTATAATAAATTTAATCTTTAAAAGAATTATTAAAAATTAATTAAAAAATATCATGAATAAAAGTTTAAGATATAAAATCTCAGCCGTTGTTTTTTGGCTTTGGGGTTTATTTATTTTTATTTCACAATTTGTTTACCAAGTTGAAACTCTAAAATTCTGGAAAATTGTTGATGGAATAACAGTTGTTGTTATGATTTATGTTGGAGTAAGATTTATTTTATTTAGTAAAAAATAAAAAATTAAACAAAAAAATAAAACGCCTTTTTTAAAAAGGCGTTTTATTTTTGTTTAAAAAATTATATTAATCTTCTTTTGAGATTAATAAATCTAAAATGAGTGCTACTAAAAAAGTAACCACCATTCCTGACTGAAAAATAGCAGACAAAACTGAGCCATCAGGTTCAGTAAACAAAGCAGGAATAGCAAAGCCAGAAAAAATTGCAATACCTATGATTGTTAAATTCCTCATACTTTCTAAGTTTACGTTAGAAATTTGTTTAAGTCCGATTCCAGTAATGACCCCGAAAACGACAAAATAAACTCCTGCCATAACAGATTGGTCAACTGCTACCAAAAAATTAGCTACTCCTAAAATACTTAAAAAAATTAAAATTACCCCAGAAGCTGCAACTAAAAATCTTGAATATTGTTTTGTAATTCCAACAACACCTACATTTTCACTATAAGAAGTTGTGGGCAATCCTCCTAGAAAACCTGAAATTAAACTTCCTAAACCTTCAAAGGTTATTCCCCTTGAAACTTCTTTTTTTCCAAGTTTTTTAGATTTTGAAATTGAAGAAACAGCAGTATAATCCCCTATCGATTCAACTGAAGAAATAATGGCAGCAAGAGCAAAAAGTAAGGCTACGTCTAAATTAAAAATCGGCATACCCCAAGGAATTAATGCTGGCAGTGACAATCCTAAATACTCTGGCCATATAATTTCTACTCCTTCTCCAAAAACTCCCAGAGAAATTAAAACAACCATTATAATCATCGATAAAATAATTGAAGAAGATTTCAGCCATTCAGTTTTTTTGATAAAAAAAGTTAAAAATAATATTAACAAAATCGTAATAACTCCTACTGAAATATTATTAGAAATTCCATCAGAGGCCACTGAAAAAAGTGAAATTCCTATCATAAAAATTGTTGGCCCTAAAACAATTTTTGTTAATTTTTCTGAAAAAAAACCAGCAATTCCTGTAATTCCGATAAAAATTTGAACTAAAGCAGCGATTATAATTCCAAAAAATAAATATTGTAAAGCTTCCGATCCTTGAGAAAGATTTGAAATATACAAAATAGCTGGAATATAAACAAATGAGCTTCCTTGAATAATTGGCATCTTTACTCCAAAATAAGCCTGGAGTATCGTAGCGACACCCATTCCCAAAAGAACAAAACTTGTTAAAGAAATAGCTTGCTGTAATGAAAGTCCTAAAAGTCCTGAGACAATCATTGGAGCAACAATTGTAGCTCCCACCATTGTTAAAATATGTTGCAAAGAATAAACTGGCCACATAAAACCAATTTGTTCTAATTTTTTATTAAATACATTTTTCATCATAATTTTTTAATTTTAATATTTTTGATTTAATCTTCTATTTGTGATTCTTTATTTTTTAAATTTTCTAAAAGATTATCATTTATTTTTTTTACCTCTTCCTCCATTTTTTCTTTTTGAGAAAATTTTTCATCTTCTGAAATTTCCCCATTTTTTTGATTTTCTTGTAAAAAACTCCAATAATCTTCACGAGCTTTTTTAACTCTTACCTTTGCTTCCTCGTGTTTTGAGTGAGCTAATTTTTTTAAAATTTCTCTTCTTTCGGCTGTTAAATCTGGAAATGAAAGTCTAATTCCAGAGTCATTCGGGCTAACAGAAAAACCAAGATCAGAATCATATAAAACTTTTTCAATATCTTTAGAAATACTTTTATCAAATGGTGTAATAAAGAGGCTTTTTGGGCCTTCTGAAGATATTGAGGAAAGTTGAGAAAGCGGTGTTAAAACTCCATAAGCTTCAACTTTTATTCCATCTAAAATCTGTGGGCTTGCAAGCCCTGTTGAAATTGTTTTAAACTCATTGGCTAAAAAAATTTCAGTTTCTTTTAATTTATTTTTAAATTCATCTATATTATTCATATAAACCTATTTTAACAAAAAATTAAAAAAAATTACACAAAAATGCATTTAACTCTTCTTACTCCAGCTGAAGATGATTCTTCTTTTTTTATTTTAAACTTCCCAAATTGCGAAATTTCTGCAGAATTTTCAACGTGCGGCCCCCCACAAAGCTCACGAGAATAAATATTTCCAAGATCGTCTTTCATCACATAAACACTAACTTTGTCTGGATATTTTTCCCAAAAAGATCCTTCTACTCCTTGTTTTTTTGCTTCTTCTTTTTCCATCACCTCAGAGTAAATTTTAATATTATTTTCTATTGCAGAATTTACATAATTTTCCACTTCGTCCAAAACCTCTCTTTGAACTTTTTCATCGTGAGTAAAATCAAACCTTGACCTTTCTTCAGTAATATTTGATCCAGCTTGATGCACATGTTCTCCTAAAATTTTTCTTAAACCTGCTAAAAGTAAGTGTGTTGTTGTGTGAAAAGCTCTAATTTTTGGAGAATCTCCCCCAAGACCTCCTTTAAATTTTACATCAGAAGAAATTCTTGAACTTTCTTTATGAATTTCAATTAATTTGTTAAAATTCTTTTCATCAACTCCTACTCCTCTCCTATGGGCCTCATCTTTTATAATTTCCAAAGGAAGACCGTAAACAGTAAAAAGATCGTATGCGTCTTTTCCGCAAACTTCGTTACAGCAATCAAGAGTATTGAAAACACCCCAATCAATCTTACAAACATTATTATTTTTTTTAGTAACATCAACTATTTCTTCAAATTTTTTCATTCCTGAATGAAGAGTTTTTTCAAATTTCTGAAATTCTTTTGAAATTTCAGAATAAATTAAATCTTTTTTTTCTTCTAAATTTGGATAAAATTCTTTGTATTTATCAACTACAGAAAAAAGTAAAACATCCATTTTTTCTAAATTAAAATTTATATTTTTCAAATAAAGCAAAGATCTTCTTAATAATTTTCTTAAAATATAACCCTGATCTTTATTTGAAGGTAAAACTCCATCTGAAATTAAAAAAACTGAAGCTCTCATGTGATCGCAAATTATTCTATAAGCCTTATTTTGAATTAAATAGTTTTTATCAGAATTTTCCTCTAAAATTTTTATAAAATAGTTAAATAAATCAGTTTCATAAACTGATTCAACATTTTGCTTTAAAATACACCATCTTTCAAATCCGCCCCCAAAATCAACATTTTTTTCTTTTAAGTTTTTAATTATTTTTCCATCTTTTTTTTCATATTCCATAAAAACAGAATTACAAATTTCTATAATGTCTAATTTTTCACAATGAATTAAAAATTCTTCTTTACTTAAATTTCCCAAACCTTTTTCTGTGGTATCGTAAAAATATTCGCTATCTCTCCCGCAAGGCCCTGAGTCTCCTGCTGACCAAAAATTTTCTTCAGCATTTAAAGAATAAACTCTGTTTTCTGGGACAATTTTTTTCCAAATCTCAAGAGCTTCTTTATCTTCTGGGGCATTTTTGTCACCTTCAAAAATTGTAAAATAAAGTCTGTCTTTAGAAAGATTTAAGCCATCTTTACTTGTTAAAAATTCATACATTAGAGGAATTTCTTCTTCTTTAAAATAATCTCCCAAAGACCAGTGCCCCACCATTTCAAAAAAAGTTAAGTGAGATTTGTCCCCCACCTCTTCAATATCGTTTGTTCTTAAACATTTTTGAATATTTGCTAATTTTTTTCCTTTTGGATGTTTTTGTCCTAAAAGATACGGGGTGAGTTGTTGCATTCCAGCTGTGTTAAACAAAACAGAGGGATCGTCCTGAGGAACAAGAGAAGACGAAGGAATTATTTTGTGTTGTTTTTTTTCAAAAAAATCTAAATATTTTTTTCTTATTTGGTCTGATTTCATAAAAATAATTTTAACATATAAAATAAAAAATTGTGCTTTAGTAAAAAAATTGATAAAATTTTTATATAAGATTATTAATTGTATAAAATAAAATTTATGAAAAACTTTTTTAAAAAAATTACAGGATCAGATATGAATTATGAAGAATACGACGAGGATGTTTTAGAAGATGGTGAGGATAATTCTTTAGAAAATATTTTAGATGAGGAAGAAATAAGTGTAGATTTGCAGGTTGATTTATATGAAGATGCGGACTATCTATATATAAAGGGTTTTGTTCCGGGAACAACTACAGACAACTTAGATATCGATATAACAAGGGATATGGTTACGATAATAGGATCTAGGTCTGAATTTTCAGAAGTTAGTGAAGAAAATTATTTCCAAAAAGAACTTTCTTGGGGATCATACACACGAAAAATTTTACTTCCAAAAGAAATTGATATTGAAGAATCTGATGCAAAAATCAGAAACGGAATTTTATCAATTAAACTTCCAAAAATAGACAAAGACAGAAAAAGAAAAATAAAAGCAAGATAGTTTTTACAAAAATTTAAAAATAAAAAAGCGGATTTGCCAAAGGCAAATCCGCTTTTTTATAAAAAAATACTAATCACAACAATCACAAACAATTTTAGACTCATCAATAATTTTTTGAATTTTACTTTTTGGAATAACTTTTGTTTTTCTTAGTTTTTCTCCATTGTTTTTAATTAAATCAGAGCATAGAACAATTCCTTCTTTTAAAATATATCTTTTTTCTGTTTTTGAAATACTGGTAAGGGCTGTTATTGGGTGCAGCTTGGCTTTTTCAACCATCGTTTGAATATTTTCATTTTTTGGATAATTCCAAGAAAGTAAATACATTCCAGAACAATTTCCATAAGTTACAGCATTTGAAGAAAATTTTGTGTTTGTTATCACAGAATAAACCGGTTTTTTTTCAGCATAAAAACCAGACTTTAAAATATCTCTAAATCTTTCTCTGACATACAAAATAACTTTTACATCTGTTTTAATATTTGGTTTATTATGAAATTTTAATTCTGCCGTCATTAATTTTTCCTCATTTTCTGCCACAATATCAACTTCATGAGAAACACAGAAACCTTTAATTTTTCTGCCGACCTTAACATTTTGCCAACCATTTTTTTCTAAAACTTTTGCTAAAAAAATTTCAAATGGAAACCCAGATGGTCCAAGTTCTGAAATGGCTCTTCTTAAAGAGTAATTATAAAGCGCTTGTTTTTTCTCTTTTTTTAAAAAAGAAAAAGCGTGCGAATAAATTTTGTTTGTAGTAATTCCATCAAAAAGTTCTTTTTCAATGTGTTTTGTAATATTTTCTGAATCAGATTCTGAAGCTCCAGCTTTTTTTAAAGAGTTTTTCAGTTTTTTTCTTTGAAAAACTTGGGTTGAACCATCTCCTTTTTTAACAACAAAATTTTTCATAAATTAATTTGGCAAAATTTTTTTAACTTTTAAATATCCATTTTCTACTTTCGGCATATTTTTTAAAATCTCTCCTTTTTCCTTTTCTGATGATTCTAAAACTTCATCTTTTCTGGTTATGTTTTTTAAGGAAAAATCTTTTTTATTATTTTCTTTATCTTCGAAAGAAAAAGAGTTGATTTTATTTATAAAATCTAAAACATCGAAAAAAGAGTTCGAAAATTTTTCCACCTCAGCTTCACTTAAATTTATCCTTGAAAGATCTGCTAAATTTTCAACTATTTTTTTATTTTCACTTTCCATAATTTTAATTAAATTATAACAATTTTTAAAATTTTAAAAAACAAAAAGTGCGCACCTTCGGTGCGCACTTTTTGTTTTCAATTATTTATTTCCTATTTAAAAATTTTATTTTTTGGAATAATTAGTTTAAAAATTTAAGTTTTTCTTCTAATAAAGAAACTAACTTTGTCATTAAAATAATTAGCTGTCCTCTTAAGGCTTCCTTTTGATCTTCTTCTTCCTCTTCATAAATCACTTCAGCCTCAATATAAGTTAAAGTAGTGAAAGATTTTTTAGAATCTCCATTTTCAATGTCTCCATCACTATCAATTCCACATGCTCTATAATAATACTCTGTATCTGAATCTAAATTATCTACCTGGTAAGAAAAATCTTCGTTTTCATTATATTTTCCATCTAATGTATAGACGGTATATTTATCTTCCTCGTCTGATTCATCAGAACAAGAAGGTCTTGAATCAGTTTTAGATAAGATAAAGTAAATTTCCCAATCATCTTCATCTTTAACTTTTCCATCCAAAATAGCAGAGTTTGAAGAAATATTTGAAGGGCTATCAGTTTCTATATCATAAGAAGATCCTCCTCCTCCGCCTCCACCGCTGCTAGTGCCGGTATACGTACAAGATCCATCGTCTGTATTTGCAGAACCATCATAATTTAAAGCAGAAGAGCTAGTACATCCGTAAATAGGATTTGAATAAATACAAGATCCGTCATTTAAGTTAGAAAAAGGATCATAATTTTCAGCACTAACATCATTACACCCATAAACATCATCAGATATTGTAACCCCGATAGGATCTATTATTTTTTTATCTATTGTTTCATCATAATCATACACTCCCCCGTCTTCCACTGTGTAGGTTATCGTTGTTACTTCTTTATTATTTTTTAATGTAGCTGTTGCGTAATTTACCATTCCATCAATACTACTAACAAAAGAACCATCTTGCTTCATTTTTCTAAAGAGCCAGTTTGTAGTATCATAAACCTTATCAAAATAAATGGTAATCTCAGCTGAATCTCTCCTATTTTCACACTCTAGTTCAAAATAAAAAAGATCTAAGGGAAACCTAAAGGAATCTGAGGTGGCGGTTGGATCATCAATATAATCAAAGTCTTTTATTATTTTACAAGAAGAAGAATCGTTTATTCTAATAAACATCGGCTCTTTATTTCTTGAGTTTACTCTTCCTACAAAATTCTTTTGATGACTATCTTTAGTTCCATCATTATCAATATCTTCGTCTGAAAAATTTATCATAGAGAGTGTAAACTCTTCATAGTCGGACGATCCGTCATCATCATTATCAAGACTCATACTTATTGGTGAGGATGTCTTCAAATAAGAAATATTTCCAGCTAAATCTTCTGATTTTAAACAAACATAATAAAAAGACTGATTGTCTGGATTTGTAACTTTTTCCTCTACTCCATTATAAATATGATAATTGTAGTCTACGATGTCACTACAATCTTCTAGTGTTGAAAAATCATATAAATTTATATAATTATTTTCATCTTGTATGTTTAATTTTACCGTATCGTCCGATGACTCAAAAAGATCATCTGTTTGAGCAGTCGTACTTAACGGGTCATAATAAACCCATAAAGATTCCTGGCCATCTGTCTCCGTACCTAAAAAATAAACAGTATAGTCAATTTTATTTAATCCTTCAACTAGAGGCTCTGTGCTTGTGACTGAAAAATTAAATTCTCCTTTTTCAGAAAAACAAGTACCTGAACCTGCGAAAACATCATTAATAAAAATATTTACATAATTCTGGTTTCCAGAATTTTTACAACCGTCAGATAATCCAGGGCCTTCAATGGTTGGGTACTCCTTAATATCAATTAAAAGTTCAGAGTTTCCAGATAAAAAAATATCTTCTTCAAGATCTATATCTGGTTTGGTTATATCATAATTAACCCAAAGTATATTTGATTTTTCTCCTTCATTTCCATTAATTGTTTCTGTAAAAACAATTTCGTTATCCCCTTCCTCTAAAGAAACAGAGCTTGGTATTGAGAAAGCTCCTGAAGAACAAGTGGAAGATCCTGCGAGCGAATCATTTAGATAAATTTTTACATTATTTCCATCTGTACATTCTCCGTCTACTATTGGTTTTTCTATATTTGTAATATTGTCTTTTAAATTAATGTCAGTTGTTTCATTTAAACTAGGCCTTGTTGGTAATGGAAAGTTGGTTGTATCATACTGAATAGAATACTCTCTAAAATAAAGATAACTGTTCTTAAAAGTTGGTTTTTTCGATCTAAGAAGAAATAGGTTGTCTTCATCATGAACGCCACCTACTAAAGTGTAACTATCCACATCAAAATAATGTGTTGAGAATTTATCTAAAATTTTATTATTATCAGAGACAATTGAGGATTCTAAAACATAGGGATATTTAAAATCATATCTTCTTAAGTATGCACCACTATCTACAAATACTAGTGTGTGTCCATTATTAATAAAAATAAAATCTTTCAGGGTGGCTCCATTATCGAAACCAACATTGATTTGTTCATCAGGATTAGAAAAATTTAAGTTTTCTAAATTATACGGGCTTTTTAAATTAAACTTGTATAATGTATTTGTTTGAGAATCTAATAAAAACATTATATTTCCATCTTCTGAGAAATCAACAGATACTAGGGAGTTAAAAAAAGAATTGTTTTTTATTATTATGATTTCATCTACTGAAATTAAGTGGCTATCTAGATTTGTGAGTTCCTCTACTGGTTTATTAGTCTCTATTCTAAACAATCTGTTTTTATCAGGGTCAGCAATAAATATAATAGCTCTATCGTCTGTACCATCCCCATCGTCATCATAGTTTACAATTGTAAGTTTTTCTGGTTCTGAAAAAGTTATTTCAGTAGATAAATTGATTATTGTTGTTTTTAAATTTAAATCTAAAGAACTTATATCGTAAGCGGTAGTTAATTGGTAGCCAACTAAATTGCTGTCTAATATTACATAAAAATACATTCCATCATCAGAAAAATTTTCAGCTCCATATAAAAAAGTATCTGAAAAGATCTTATTCTTACTTGTCGTTAATGTAAGGCCCAAAAATATCTCTTCGTGATAAACGTAGACAGTTTCTACTATCGAAGAGCTGTTTGCACTAGTTGAACTATCTGTAACCTTGTATTCAACTGTATAAATTCCGGGGTCTGTTCCTATATCGCCTATCGTGACTCCTCCGTTTGCTCCAGACTCATCTGAAATATTTTGAATACTCCCTGTTTGATAATCGTAACCTGAATATATTTTTGTTTCAAAGTCAGATGTTTTTATATCACCAAATGATGTTAGAACTTCGAAGGTTGGGCCCTGAGTGTCATCTGCAATAGTTAACGTCTCAGTAATTGTTTTTGATATGTTTAAAAAATTTAAATCTTCCACTGTATAAAATATCTTATAAATATTTTCCGAGCTGGTATCAATAGCTGATACTTCCACTCCTCCTAATTTAATTTTTATATCTGAAGTACTTGATGATCTTGAATCTAAAACAATATTTTGTATAGTCCCCAAGGTATAAGAATCTCCTGGTTTTATATTTGTTTCAAAGTCAGATGTTTTTACTGAATTAGTGCTAGTTAAAACTTCGAATGTTGGAATATTTATAGGAACAGAGGCTTTTTGAAAATAAGCTTGATTATTAGAATTTTTATTACCAGCTTTATCTGTTGAATTTGCATAAACAACTAGCAGACCATCATTTAGGGATGATATATCAACATTGTCTAAGCTAACTGACTCTGAAGAGGTTGTGGCTGAAAAACTCAAGGGATTCGAGGAACTTATTGGGCTTTCATCTATAACGTACTCGTAAGTTGCACCTATTTCTAAATTCGAAAGACTAAAACTTACTGAATCAACAAAGGAAGCTCCTTGAGCAAGATCAATCTTAACTTGACTTGGTGTATTTAAATCTATCGTTATATCTAAAGATGTTGATGATAGTTCAGTCTCTACATTTGTTTGAGAGACTTCACTATATTTAAAGTTATAAACTTCTCCATTTCCTGCCTGAAGATCATAAGTTGGGGTTATCTCTAAGTTTGACGAAGTATCCAGACAAGAAGATCTTCCTAATTCATAATATTTATCATTATTAAATGTCGTCCCTATGGCGTACAAAACTAGCTTTGAAGTGGCTTCCTGACAAGGCCCTACTTCTACTATTGGTCTGGGATCGTTTGTTAGATTATCAGTGTTTGATGCCCCATTATCTGAAGAGTCGATAAGATTAACAGATCCATCTGGTTGAGAAATATCTTGTGGAATATCTGTGATGGTCACAGAATAATCTGAAAAAGATGGGACTAAGTCTAAAACCTTAACTTCTTCCTTAAATAAAATTGCATAAATTTTATCTCCATCCAAAGTTAATCCATAAAAAGAACCATCGTCAGGATTTGAATATTTTTCATCCCAAGTAAGACCTTCGTCTTCTGAAAAAATAAAAGTTCCATTTCCACCTGTTATGTAAATAACTCCATTATGGTATACAGATTCACTGAAAAAATTATCCTGAAGATCTGTTGGTACATTTGCTGATAAATCAGTCCATGAGGCTCCATTATCTTCTGACTTCATTATCATACCTCCAGCACCATAAGCCATAAGTTTATCAGTACCATAATTTATAATTCCATAAATATTATCTGTTGTTACAGATTGAGGAACACTATTCCAAGTTATCCCATCAGAAGATTTTATTATTGTTCCCCCACCTCCAATGGCCCAAAAATTAACCCCATCATGAGTAAGACTATATAGATGAATGTCTGCTGCTATTTGTGTTGCATAATTCCAAGAAGATGTTATGTCTGAAGAATACATTATTTTAGAATTATCAGAAACTGCCACATAAACACCTGCTCCATCATAAATTAATTTATTAAATTCAGAATCATCAAACTGAGAATTTAGGGTTTGGCTATCATAAATTGTCCAAGTTGATCCGTCGCTAGATGTTAAAATTCTAGCACCTCCGCTGTTTGCAAAACCTGAGGCCATAAACAAATTAAGATTTGTATCATAAAAAATATCTAATAATTTTTCATCACTTAAATTAATTGCTGCAGTCCATGTTTTTCCATAGTCATTAGAATATGCATATTTTTTATTTTTAGCAACTGCCACAAAATTACCATTTCCATCAGTTGCCATATCCCTCCATGTTTCTTTTTCAATTGCGTGTGTATTAAAATATTGACCTATCCATAAATCATTTTCTCCAGTTGGAGCAAAGCTTAAAGGGTTAGAAGAATTATCTAAAGTCCAATTTCCTGAAGAATCTGTTAGAGTTTCGTCTAGAACATTGATTCCTTCTGGCCCAGATAATACAGCAGCTATTGGAAGTTCCTCAGAAACGTTAGTTGTTCCTGATGCGACTATAGAAGATAAGTTATACGGACCATCGTCTGCAAGAAGGTTATTTCCTAAACCATCTGTTAGTGAGCTTACAGAAACAGAAGATGCTTTTGCAAAAATAAATAAAACAAAAAATAAAACACACAAAAAAAAAATGCTTTTGTTAAAAATATTATTTATAAAAAAAGTGTTTTTTTTTAACATAAAAATAAAAAATAAACCAATAATTATTTTAAAGTATATCAGCTTTTATTGTTTATTCAAAATTTTTTCCATTTCTTCTTTTGCAACCTTCGAATCAAGCCAAGGGGTTTTTTTACCACCCTCTTCCATAATATATGGATCAGTCCCCTTTCCTGTAATTAAAACACTATCCCCTTTTTTTGCTTTTTTCAAAGCGGTTTTGATTGCTTCTCTTCTATCTAATATTTTTGTAAAAATTGGTCTTTTTATGGCGTCCGACATATCTTTTAAAATTGCCTCTGGATCTTCGTCGTATGGATCTTCGTTTGTTAAAATTATTTCAGAACAATATCTTTCAGCGATTGTTGCCATTTCTGGTCTTTTCCACCTGTCTCTTCCTCCACCTGTGTTTCCTAAAACACAAATTTTTTTATTCATCCCAAAAGCTTGATAAAGTTTTTCTAATGAATCTGGAGTGTGCGCATAATCGACAATAATTTCAAAATCTTGGCCAGCTTCAACTTTTTCAACTCTGCCAGAAATTCCAGAAAAATTTCTAATTATGTTTTTTATTTTGTCAGTGGAAATTCCAAAAAATCTTGCAACAGAAATGGCAGCCAAAATATTTTGTAAATTAAACTCTCCTCTTAGTGGAGAAATAATTTCTTCTCCTCCATAAAAAAATTTTATTCCATCTTTTAAAATTTCATATTCACCAGCATCTTTTAAACTGAATCTTTTTTTGTTTTCTATTTTGAAATTTAAAAAATCTTCTGAATTTTCATCATCGCCATTTACAACAATAATTTTATTTTTTTTAGAAGATGTTTCTAAAGAATTTTTTACAATTCCTAATTTTGCTTTTTTATAATTTTCGAAACCTCCGTGTGCTTCTATGTGTTCTGGTTTTAGATTTGTAAAAATGAGTGCATCTAAATTTATAAAACGATTTCGGTATTGTTTTGCACCTTCAGATGTCATTTCAATAATAGCAAAATCAATTTTTTCTTTAACTGATATTCTTAGAAAATATTGTAGAAAAAATCTTCCCGGCATTGTTTGTTTTTTTAAATTATCATAACTTTTTGAACCAATTTTAAAACGAATTGTAGAAGAAATTGAAGTTTTGTAACCCGAATCTTCTAAAATGGTATTTAAAATTTCAATTGTTGATGATTTTCCTTTTGTGCCTGTTATTCCAATTACTTTTATTTTTTTCGACGGAGCGAAAAAAATAACAGAACCTAAAAAAGCTAAAAAAAAGTGGTAAGAAAGTAAAAAAAATCCAAAAATAGATAAAAATATTTTTTTAATCTTTGATAAAATTTTTTTCATAATTTAATTATAGCAAAAATTTTTATTTTTTTTGGCAAAATTT